>DFBD01000145.1:0-665 GCA_002367255.1 Rhodobacterales bacterium UBA3089
GGCATCAGGTTCATCTCGGCATAATGTTCCGGCAGCGCTTTGACGCGCAATTCGGGCGGGGCGAGGTGGTTGTGATGAAGGTAGGACAATGCCTCGGCAATCGGCGCAGGGTCAGCGCTATGGAAACTGGCGACGCCGAACAACACACCGATGTCGTGTTCGGAAACATACTGCCCCAATCTGTTCCACATCATATGCATGCCCAAACCGCCGCGATGCTCTTCGGCAATGCAGGAACGGCCAAGCTCCAGGATTTCACGGTCAAGGTTTTCCAGCTTCGAAAGATCATATTCCGAGGCCCCGTAGAACCCGATCCCCGCCCGCGCCGCACTGCCGCGCATAAGGCGGTAAACACCGCAAACCTTGTCGAGCGGGTCACCTTCGGCTTGCGTGTCGATCAACAGAAGGTGTTCGAAATAGGGGTCATATTCATCGCGTTCCTGCCGCGCGGCGTGTTCTTCATCGCTGGCGTGTGCCCCCATTTCTTCGACGAAAACTTTATAGCGCAGGCGTTGCGCGGCGGCGACATCCTCGGCACTTTTCGCAAGGCGGACTTCGAAACGATTGATGTCGATTTTCATAAACTACGTCCCCCTGCTATGGCAATCTAAGGGGTTCGAGGTATGGACGCAACTGCCACGCATGGTTATTTTCACGCACCTTTT
>DFBD01000145.1:736-3225 GCA_002367255.1 Rhodobacterales bacterium UBA3089
AAATTGACCGTGATACGGTCACCAATTACCGATTGCACCTGCCCAAGCCCCCAGTCGGGTTGTGCAGGATGCCGGACAAGGTTGCCGGGTTCAAGAAACTGGTTCATCGCATCCTCAGGTGGTTTGTGATGGAAAAATCAATAGACGCGCTGGTATCCTCGCGCATTTGCCATGATCTGATAAGCCCTGTCGGCGCGATTGGCAACGGTGTGGAGCTGTTGGAAGGCTACATTGAGACTATGCCCGAGATCGGGCTGATCGCAGACAGTGTGCATAGTGCCAAAGCCAAATTGCAATTTTTTCGCATATGTTTCGGGCAGATGTCAGATGGTGCATTGACCAGCGCTAGCGAAGTCGAAGCGATAGCCACCGCCATGATAAAGACCCCGCGCTTGGGGCTTGAGTGGCGGTTGCAATCGGCAGATTATCCGCGTGAACGGGTGAAGCTGTTATTCCTGCTGTTGCTATGTGTTGAAACCGCCCTGCCGATTGGTGGCACTATTATAGTTAGCGAACAGGACGGCGCGTTTGTGGTGCAGGCAAATGGTAAACGTGTGCAGATGCAGGATGCATGGCGGTTTTTTGAAAGCGAGACCGTGGCCATCACAGCCGCGCAGGTACAGTTTCCTTTGGCGCAGGCTTTCGGTGGCATTCAGGTTGAAAACTCCGATACCAGTCTGACGGTTACGTTTTAGATTTTAGCCCTGCCTTAAAACGACGCATGTTTTCCTGATAGGACAGTGCCGATTTCCGCAAGCCGTCAATCGCGGCCTTATCGAGGTCGCGCACAACTTTCCCCGGCGCGCCCACCACCAAAGACCCATCGGGGATCACCTTGTTTTCCGTAATAAGCGCCCCTGCCCCGATCAGGCAATTGTTGCCAATCTTGGCGCCGTTCAGAACCGTCGCCCCCATCCCGATCAGGGAATTATCGCCAATCGTGCAGCCATGCAGCATGGCGCGATGCCCAATGGTGCAGCCTTTACCAATCGTCAACGGATACCCCATATCCGTATGCATCACGGTGTTTTCCTGAACATTGCTGCCCTGCCCGACCGTGATGCGCTCGTTATCGCCACGGATCGTCACGCCGAACCAAACCGAAGCGCCGCTTTCCAGCACGACATCCCCCACCAGCACCGCCGTGGGGGCGACCCAGTAATCCCCATCATCGGGGAATTGCGGGGCGCGGCCTTCAAGTTCATAGATATGGTTCATTTTCGGTCCTCGAATTCTTCGTTCAGTGATTGCACAAGCGGCACCAAAGCGGGGTTGCGGTCACGGCGCAGACGCTCGGCTGTCAGGATAGCACGAAGATCCCCTTCGGCGCGATCCAAATTGTCGTTAACCAAAACGTAATCATATTCCGCCCAATGGCTGATTTCCGATCGCGATTGTGCCATACGCCCGGCCACGACTTCGGCGCTGTCTTGACCGCGCGCGTTAAGGCGGGATTCCAGCGCAGCAATCGACGGCGGCAGGATGAAAATCGAAACCACAGCATCTTTCAGCGAAGAGTTGCGAATTTGCTGGCCGCCCTGCCAATCAACATCGAACAATACGTCTTTACCGGTATTAATCGCCGCCTCGACCGGTGCACTTGGTGATCCGTAAAAATTTCCGAAAACCTCGGCGTGTTCCAGCATGCCGTCGTTATCCACCAGCGCCCGAAATTCGTCGTGCGATTTGAAATAGTAATCCTTCCCGTCAACTTCGCCCGCACGCGGTTTGCGGGTTGTGGCGGAAACGGAGAACATTACATCCGGATCATCTTCCAACACGCGGCGCGACAGGGTCGATTTGCCTGCACCCGAGGGCGAGGATAGGATGATAAGCAGGCCACGGCGGTTGGTCATCGGTTACTCCAGATTTTGAACTTGTTCGCGCATTTGATCTATCACGACCTTGAGTTCAAGCCCGATTGCAGTCAAATCGGTATCGTTGGATTTGGAACACAGCGTATTAGCCTCGCGGTTGAACTCCTGCATCAGGAAATCGAACTTGCGCCCGACGGGCCCCTTTTCGGCCAGCAGCGCACGGGCCGCGGTGACATGGGCATCGAGACGATCCAATTCCTCCATCACGTCAGCCTTCACAGCCAACACCGCGAGTTCTTGGGCAAGACGGTCTTCATTCGCCAGATCGGTGATTTCCAGAACGGCCAACACCTTTTCTCGTAAAACTCCACCCGCTTTGGCGTTGCGAATGTCGGCGCGAACGCGAGCAGCCTTTGACAAGGTCTCGGCCCTATCAACCTGCCCCGACAGGATCGCAACAACCGCACCGCCTTCGGCAATCCGCGCTTCGGCCAGCTTGCCAATCAAATCGTTGATCTGAACCTTCGCGCTGTCCACCCAACCTGCGCCCGCAGCCGCGCCTGTGTCCCAAACCCATTTTTGCGTTAACAATTCGCCGACGGACACGGGTTGTAATGCCAACCCGCCAGCCTCCGCCAATCCTTGGGCTTGCGCAGCAGCGGATATCACTGC
>DFBD01000145.1:3337-8448 GCA_002367255.1 Rhodobacterales bacterium UBA3089
GCCCAGCCAACCCCGTCAAGTTGACCCGAAACCGTCGCGAACCCCGTCATCGATTGAAGTGCCATGCGTTAACCTTTTTCAATGATTTAACTATTTCATTAACCTATTAACGTTCTATTAACCAATTGGCATCAAAATCCAGACAATTCCGCTAAAATCTTATACGTTAACGATACAGTAACCATTAAGGCACGACGGATGCGGGACTCCGGCACTTGCACGACCACTTCACAGGAATTGATACGATTATGACCATGATTAAGACCCTCCGGTCCCATTGGGAAAGCCTGCGGGTTAACGGAGACCTACCTTTACGCGCAGACATCGACCCGCGCCAAATTCCAAACGTTCTGGATAGCCTTTTTATTTTTGAACGCCTGAACCCGCACGATGTTCGGGTCCGGATAGCCGGGATTACATTATGCGAGATGGCAGGCATGGAGGTGCGTGGGCAATCGCCTGTGACCCTCTTTGACAAATATACCCGTGACAGATTCTCAGCCGTAATTACCGACGTGATGAACCGCCCGACGATTGCACGCCTTGGGTTGGATACGAACGATAAAATGAACAATACATCGCAGGCCGAAATGATCCTGCTGCCGCTTCGCAGCGATTTTGGCGATGTTACCCGCGTTATCGGCTGCATCACAGGGCCCGCTGCCGGTTTCACGGCTCCGGTACGGCTTCATGTTCGCACCGTTGATATGGAAACGCTAAATACCACCAGGCAGAAAACACATGATTTCGGGTTTGCAGAACAGGGTACCGGGTTCATCATGGATGGCACATCATCCTTCCGTGCGATTTCCGGCGGCGGCACTGTGCGTAGCAAGCGGACGATCCAGGCGGCAAAGTATTTGAAACTGGTAGACTAGGCGTATTCGCTCTCGGTGATGCCTTGCAGGGCCAAGAGTGCTGTCAGGTCTGAATGATACAGGCACGCATCTGCGATGTCGGCGAGGGCCTGTTTAGCATGATACGCCACACCCAGTCCCGCCGCTTCCACCATGGAGCGGTCATTAGCGCCGTCACCCACCGCCAGAACATCGGCAGGGGTATAGCCGCCAGATTTGCACAGCGCGTGCAATGTTTCCAGCTTGGCTTGCTGGCCAAGGATCGGCAGGCCGACTTTGCCCGTTAGCTTGCCGTTTTTAACGATCAACGTGTTGGCTTGATTCATCTGGAAACCGGCTTCATTTGCCACACGGTTGGTGAAAAACAAGAACCCGCCGGACACCAGCGCGGTCATTGCGCCCAGTTTGTTCATCGTCTGCACCAGCGTTTTTGCACCCGGGTTAAGGCTGATACGTTCCGCGTAACATTTTTCCAGCGCACTTTCGGGCAGGTCAGTTAAAAGCCCGACACGTTCGTTTATTGCCTCTTCGAAATCCAGCTCGCCACGCATGGCGCGTTCAGTTATTTCGGCGACATGCTCTTTTACACCTGCGAAATCGGCCAGTTCGTCGATGCATTCCACGGAGATCATCGTGCTGTCCATGTCGGCGATCAGCAGTTTTTTACGACGGTTGGTGGCCGGGACGATGTTCACATCAACCGGGGCGTCGGCCAGAAAATCCGTCGGAATATCACCTGAAAACGCGATTTCTACCGCGCGGTCAGACAGGCGATTCATATCACCGTCAACCAATTGGCAGGCGCGATCAGAAATTTCATCTGACACGCCTGCCGAAGCTGTTAATACAAGGAACCGCACTTATGCGTCGTCGCGTTCTTGCAATTCCTTCGCAACGAGGAACGCCAGTTCCAGCGATTGCGTGGCGTTCAGGCGTGGATCGCAAGCCGTGTGATACCGATTCGACAGATCCCCATCACCAACCGAGCGCGTACCACCGGTGCATTCGGTTACGTCTTTGCCGGTCATCTCGAAATGCACACCACCTGCGTAGGTGCCCTCGGCCTGATGGACGGCGAAGAATTCACGAACCTCGCCCAGAACACGTTCGAACGGGCGGGTTTTATAGCCGCTGTTCGATTTGATCGTGTTGCCGTGCATCGGGTCACAAGACCACACAACCTTTTTGCCTTCACGCTCAACCGCCCGAATCAAGGCTGGCAGGTGTTTGTCGACATTGCCTTGGCCAAACCGCGCGATAAGGGTCATACGCCCCGGAATGTTGTCTGGATTGATACGGTCGATAAGGCGCAGCAAGTCATCCGGCTCGATCGACGGGCCACACTTCATGCCGATTGGATTTTGCACACCGCGACAGAATTCAACGTGTGCGCCATCAAGCTGGCGGGTGCGGTCGCCGATCCACAGCATGTGGCCAGTGCCCGCTACCGGTAGATCGGTTGTGGAATCGACGCGGCACATAGCTTCTTCATATTCCAGCAACAAGGCTTCGTGGCTGGTATAAAAGCTGACGCGCTTCATGTTTTCGGCATCGCCCGCGCCAGCGGATTCGATGAAGGACAGTGATTCAGCAATGCGATTGGCGAGTTCGTGGTATTCTTCGTATCCTTCGGTGTCTTTAGTCGATTCCAGCGTCCACTGGTGGATACGCTTGATATCTGCAAAGCCACCTTGCGAAAACGCGCGCAGCAGGTTCAAGGACGCCGCGGATTGGGTGTATGCCTCGAGCATACGAGCGGGATCGGGAATGCGGGCCTCGGGCGTGAAATCGAACCCGTTGATGATGTCACCGCGGTAAGATGGCAGCTCCACGCCATCAACCGTTTCCGTATCAGCGGATCGAGGCTTGGCAAACTGCCCCGCCATGCGGCCGATTTTCACAACTGGTTTTTTAGCACCAAACGTCAGCACTACAGCCATTTGCAGCATCACCTTGAAGGTGTCACGGATCAAGTCAGCGTTGAATTCTTCGAAGCTTTCAGCGCAGTCACCACCTTGCAGCAGGAACGCGCGACCCTCGGCCACTTCACCGAGCTGGCGGGTAAGGCGACGAGCCTCGCCTGCGAAGACCAAAGGTGGATAGGTCGCCAGCTTATCTTCCACGCGCTTTAGGGCTGCGGGGTCGGTATACTCGGGCATCTGGATACGCGGTTTGTTGCGCCAGTCAGATTTGTTCCAAGTTACAGGCATGATCTTGCTCCTATCCATAAAAATTAGCTTGGCACTTATAGGGGAAGGATTTTCCATTGACCATACCCTTAGAATCGCCAATGGTAAGTTTGCGACGTCGCTAATTCCGACGTGCCATCTTATTTTTGCGAGGCTGCAAATGGTTGGTTCAAACGACACCGAAGTCACGAAATTTGTTTTCATGCTTTTACCCAAATTTTCGCTGATGGCCTTCACCAGCGCTATCGAGCCCTTGCGGATAGCAAACCGTTTATCGGGCAGAAAAATATATGAATGGCGATTGGCTTCGGACGACGGAATATCGGCGACATGCTCAGCGGGCGTGACGGTGAATGTCGAAATGGGTTTGGACGAGGTAGACCGTAGCGAAACGATCCTGTTCTGTGGGGGGCTGAGCATCAAGCCCGCCGTGACCCCCCGCACGCTGAACTGGATCCGGCGCGAGGCCCGTAAAGGCATGCCGATTGGCGGGCTTTGCACCGCGACATATCTAATGGCGAAGGCAGGGCTGCTGGATGGGCGGAAATCCACCATTCACTGGGAAAACCGCGAGAGCTTTATGGAGGATTTTCCAGATCACGAAATCACGACCTCGATCTATACTATAGACAAGAACCGCTACTCATCGGCTGGTGGCACGGCAGCAGCCGATTTGATGTTGCGTCTTATCGCGAATGACCACGGCACGGATTTGGCCAACGGGATTGCCGACCAGATGATTTACACCACCATGCGCACGGATAAAGACCAGCAGCGCTTGTCCATTCCAACGCGGATCGGCGTACGGCACGCTAAACTGTCCACTGTCATCAAAATGATGGAGGATAATCTGGAAGAACCGATCTCGCCCGCTATTCTGGCCGGGGATGTCGGCATTTCCACGCGGCAACTGGAACGGTTATTCAGGCGATACCTGAACCGCTCGCCTAAGCGGTACTACATGGAGTTGCGGTTGGAAAAAGCACGGAACCTTCTGTTGCAGACGGATATGTCGGTAATCAATGTGGCACTGGCAAGTGGTTTCACCTCGCCCTCGCATTTTTCCAAATGCTACCGGATGCATTTCAACACAACGCCTTATCGTGAACGCGGGGCGCAAGGAGATTAGCGACGTTACGTCGATTTTTTCCACCGCTATGGACGTTGTGCAAAATCAGGCGTAGTTTAACTGACCATACGTTCAGTTCTTAACGGAGTCTTACAATGTCTGATCCAATCGTAATCGTCGGCGCTGCCCGCACCCCTATGGGTGGTTTTCAAGGTGCTTTATCAGGTGCGACCGCCGCCGAGCTTGGTGGCGAAGCCATCCGCGCGGCACTTGATCGCGGTGGCGTTGCCCCGGATCAGGTGGATGAATTGCTGATGGGTTGTGTTTTGCCTGCCGGACAAGGGCAAGCACCTGCACGACAGGCGGGTTTTGCTGGCGGCTTGGGGCAAGAAGTACCTGCGACGACGCTGAACAAAATGTGCGGATCAGGTATGAAAACCGTGATGGCGGCGCATGATCAACTGCTGGCCGATAACGGCAAAGTTGTTGTTGCTGGCGGGATGGAGAGCATGACAAACGCCCCATATCTGCTGCCAAAAATGCGCGATGGGGCGCGGATCGGGCATGGGGCGGTGATCGACCATATGTTCCTTGACGGGTTAGAGGATGCTTACGACAAAGGCCGCCTGATGGGCTCGTTTGCCGAGGATTGCGCTGAGAAATACCAGTTTACCCGCGAGGACCAGGATGCTTACGCACTGAAGTCCCTGTCAAACGCAGTTGAGGCGATTAACGGCGGCGCGTTTGATGCCGAAGTGACGCCAGTGACGATCAAGACTCGCAAAGGCGATATGGCTGTGACGGTTGACGAACAACCCGGCAATGCAAGGCCCGAAAAAATCCCGAACCTAAAACCGGCGTTCAAAAAGGACGGCTCGGTCACAGCGGCGAATGCCTCGTCTATATCCGACGGCGCGGCGGCCTTGGTAATGATGCGGGAATCCGAAGCCAAAGCGCGCGGATTAACCATTCGCGCCCGCATTCTGGGCCATGGCA
>DFBD01000090.1 GCA_002367255.1 Rhodobacterales bacterium UBA3089
GGTTTTGCAACAAAGGTACAGCCAACCGCCAGTGCGGGGGCGACCTTGCGGGCGATCATGGCGTTAGGGAAGTTCCACGGCGTGATGGATGTGACAACGCCGACGGGTTGTTTTAGCACCATGATGCGCTTGTCTTCCTGGTGGCCGGGGATCGTCTCGCCATAGATGCGTTTGGCTTCTTCGGAGAACCATTCGATGAACGAGGCGCCATACATGATCTCGCCTTTCGCCTCGGGGAAGGGTTTGCCCATTTCGGCGGTCAGGATCATGCCCAGATCGTCGGCGTTTTCCACCATCAGGTCGTACCATTTACGCAGGATCGCGGCGCGGTCTTTGCCAGTGCGCTTGGCCCACGCCTTTTGCGTGGCATACGCGGCGTCGATAGCGCGGGCGGTTTCATCGGCGGTCATGTTGGGAACGGAGCAGATCACGTCGCCGCGCGCGGGGTTGGTGACGTCGAAAGTTTCACCGCTGTCGGCATCAACCCACGCGCCATTGATATAGGCTTGGGTCCGCAAAAGGGATGGATCGTTGAGTTTCGAACTTAGGTCGGTTGCGTCTAGCATTTCGGGAGTCCTTGGATTGGGCACAGCACAGTTGTTGCGGTGGATTGTTGACGAAAGGGAAGCATATTCGTGCGGGGCCTACAAGGGTAGTAACGCCGAATTGTTATCGTCAATGCGCTACCGCCGAGCGAAGCGAGGCTTGGTCCAACTGCAAGGAGGGAATGTTTCATATAAATCCATTGAGGGGTGTGTGCTGTGCAAGCATCATACCCATAATGATTCTGCCTTATATTTGCCGACCCTGCATCAACCGTGGCAAGTCCCCGTTTAGGCCAGCCGCTTCGCGAATTAATTTGCGGCGGGCAGCGGGGAGGGTGTTTATCAGTCCCATGCCAAGGTCTCGGCCCAAGCGCAGCAGCGGGTTGTCGTTAGAGAATACGCGGTTGATTGTGTCGGTGGAGGCGACCAGTGTTGTGGTGTCTACGCGTCGCCATTTTGCGTAGGCGTCCAGCACGATGGATGATCCGATATCCTCGCCCCGACGGGCGGCTTCGATTAGGGTTTCGGCAAGGGCGGCGACATCGCGCAGGCCCAGATTAAGGCCTTGTCCGGCTACATAATGAACACCGTGGGCGGCATCGCCTGCCAATGCCACACGGTCTGCGGTGAAGGATTGCGCCAGCGTCAGGTCCAGCGGGTAGGCGAAGCGGGCACCAGTCAGGGTGATCTTGCCAAGAAAATCGCCGAAGCGGGGGCGGAGTTCTTCAAGGTAGTCCTCGTCCGACATGGCGGCGATGGTTTCGGCGCGTTCGGTCGTTTCGGTCCAGACGATAGACGAACGGTTACCGGGTAGGGGCAGGATAGCCAGCGGGCCGGGTGGCATGAAGAACTGATGCGCGACGCCGTTATGGGGCAGTTCGTGACTGATGGCGCAGACCAATCCGGTCTGGTGATAGGGCTTGCGGGAACGCTGAATGCTCGCGCGCACGGCGGTTTGGCTTTTGCGGCCGTCGCAGCCAACGATCAGGCGGGCGGTTAGGGTGCGGCCATCGGCAAGGGTGACGCTTGCGTGCCCCTCGCCAACCGATTGGCCTGTGACCATCTGCGGGGCGATGTGTTCGGTTAATGGTTCGGTTTCCAGTGCGGATAGCAGGGCGTGGCGAAGATAACGATCCTCGACCATGTGACCCATCGGGCCTTCTTCGATCTCGCGGTGGTCAAAGTGCAGGTATAGGGGGGACGCCCCCTCGCCAGCTTTGCCGTCGGTTACTACGATATCCAGCATCGGTTGGGTGTTATCGGCAATATCAGACCAAATGCCCAGCGCCTTCAGCATATTCACCGAGGTCAGCGACAACGCATAAGATCGCCCGTCAAATTCCGGATCATCGCGTATCGCCTTGGGCATCGCATCAACGATAATGCTGCGTATCCCGCCAGAAGCGAGGGCGAGGGCCAGTGCGGGGCCGTTCAGCCCTCCACCAACGATAATGACATCGGTATCTGTTTTCATATCTATCAATATGATCTTGATTGCGGGATTGTCCATATCGGATTAGCGTGCGTTCAAATGTAATTGGAGGGAACGATGGCTGATTGGCTGAAAATGACGGCGTGTGATTTGGGGCGGGCAATTGGCGCGGGGGATATTGATCCGGTCGAATTGACCGAAGTTTACCTTAAGGCGATCAACGCGCATGAATACACAGGCCGTATTTACGCGCGGTTGACAGAAGATCGGGCGCGGGCGGAGGCTTTGGCGGCATCTACGAGAGCCAAGGCTGGCACACGGCGCGGATTGCTGGACGGGGTGCCGATTAGCTGGAAGGATTTGTTTGATACGGCGGGTGTCGGAACCGAGGCGGGGTCGGCTTTGCTGAAAGGTCGCGTGCCGGTTGACGATGCCGAAGTGCTGGCGAACGCTACCCGTGCGGGGCTGGTTTGTCTTGGCAAGACGCATATGACAGAGCTGGCGTTCTCGGGCCTTGGGCTGAACGATGTGACGGAAACATCGCCGAATTCGACCAATCCGGCGCTGGTGGCGGGGGGGTCTTCGTCCGGGGCGGCGACGTCTGTGGCGTTTGGTTTGGCGGCGGCGGGAATTGGGTCTGATACTGGCGGGTCCGTACGGCTTCCGTCTGTCTGGAATGATTTGGTCGGGCTGAAAACCACGCATGGTTTGCTATCGGTTGAGGGTGTCGTACCGCTTTGCGAAAGCTTCGATACCGTCGGCCCATTGTGTCGATCCGTCGAGGATGCGGCGGAGTTGTTGGCGGTTATGCTGGGCGAAACAGCGCCCGATTTATCGGGCGCCTCCCTTTCCGGCAAGCAGTTCATGGTATTGGAAACGGTGGCCTTGCCGGGTTGCAGGGCCGAACCATTGGCCGCGTTTGAAGCGGCGGTTGAACGATTGCAGGCGGCAGGGGCCGAAGTGGTTCGCGGTGAAATTCCCGTGGTGGAACGTGCGATGGAACTGGCTGCATGTCTGTTCACATCCGAGGCTTACGCGCAGTGGAACAAGGAAATCGAGGCCAATCCTGACGCGATGTTCCCCCCCGTGCGCGAACGTTTCCGCGCAGGTGCAGAATTTTCGGCTGTTCAGTTTATCGAAAGCTGGCAGGAGTTGCGGCAAATTCGGGATGTTTACCAAAGGGCAACGGCAGGGTTTGATGCGGTGCTGGTCCCCTCCGCGCCCATTTTGCCGCCGGATATCGAGCGCCTTTTGTCGGATCATCAGTATTTCATCTCGGAAAATCTGCTGGCCCTGCGAAACACCCGCATCGGCAATCTGATGGGGTTGTGCGGGCTGACGTTACCAACGGGCACGCCA
>DFBD01000040.1:0-1058 GCA_002367255.1 Rhodobacterales bacterium UBA3089
TCCATCGGTGTTGACCGTTTGTTGGCGGCCCTTCGTGAAAAAGGCCGCCTTAGCACGCAATCATATGGTCCGGTGATCGTGACCGTGATGGACCGCGACCGCATGGCGGATTATCAGACCATGGTGACGGAACTGCGAAATGCGGGCATCCGGGCCGAAGTATACCTTGGCAATCCGAAAAACTTCGGGAACCAGTTGAAATACGCCGACGCGCGTAACTCGCCTGTCGCCGTGATCGAGGGCGGTGACGAAAAAGAATCCGGCATCGTGCAGATTAAGGATCTGGCGCTCGGCGCGGCTTTGGCGGCCAATATTACCACCAACGAAGAATGGAAAGCCCAGCCTGCGCAGATGGAAATCAAGCGCAGTGATCTGGTGGCCGAGGTTCGCAAAATGATCGCACGGGCGGACGGGTAATGGTGACCTCGCGGGCATACTTGGAAAATGGGCGCCTAGGGCAGGGTTTGGCTGATGTCCGCGGCGAAGTCGGGCGACTTATGTCCGGCTTTATCGCCAATGGCGCACAACCGGTTGAACCGGCTGCACTTTTGCCAGCCGATGTTCTGATCGACCTTTACGGCGAAGATCTTCGCGCCCGTGCCTACACCACCCACGACCCTGTCGAGGGTGAACTGATGCTGCGCCCCGATTTTACTGTTCCTATTGTGCAAATTCACATGGAAAACGGGGTTAGTGCCGCTCGCTATGCCTATGCCGGGTCTGTTTGGCGCCGACAAGAGGTGGGCAGTAATCGCCCGACGGAATACCTGCAAGCCGGTTTCGAGGTATTCGGTGGCAACGACCCCGCCGCTGATGACGCCGAAGTCTTCGCGGTACTGGCAGCAGCACTGGGCGATTTACCGGTGATGCCGGTTACAGGTGATCTGGGGCTGATATTCGCGGCAATCGACGCACTTGATACGAATGAACGCCGCAAAGCTGCCCTGCGCCGCCACGTCTGGCGTCCACAACGGTTCAAACGTCTGTTGGAGCGGTACTCGGCCAAGGCCGTGCAAAGCCCCGCGCGGAAGGCGTTGTTGCAAGCGGTCAAGGATGGC
>DFBD01000040.1:1135-3035 GCA_002367255.1 Rhodobacterales bacterium UBA3089
CGAAATCGCGATGCGCGCAGAAATCCTGTTGCACGAAAAGGAGGCGGCGTCGTTAAGCGAAGCTGCGGTTGCGCTTGTGTCCAGTGTACTCGATTTGAAATCAACGATGGGGGCTGCGGCGCAAGAACTGCGTAAGGTCGCACCGATGTTGGGCGCGGCGGCTGACCAGTTGGAAGCCCGCGCACAAGCCCTGTCAGACGCCGGAATTGACGTGTCTGCCCTACCTTTCGCGGCCTCTTATGGCCGCACAACATTGGAATACTACGACGGGTTCGTCTTCGGCTTCCATGCCCCTGATCGCCCTGATTTACCACAGATCGCCCAAGGCGGACGCTATGACGCGCTAACCCGCGTTCTTGGCGATGGCAAAGGCATGCCTGCCGTCGGCGGCATAATCCGGCCAGAGGCCGCCTTGGCCCTGAAAGGCGGTGCCGCATGAGCGTTTTGAAGCTGGGATTGCCTTCCAAAGGGCGCCTGCAAGAACAAACCATCGACTGGTTCGCCGAACGCGGCATAACCATCGAGCGCACGGGTTCAGGCCGCGAATACGCTGGTCGAGTAGTCGGGTTCGATGACATCGAACTGGTGTTATTGTCTGCCGGTGAAATCCCCAAAGAACTGGCCGCAGGTCGCATTCACCTTGGGGTTACGGGGCAGGACCTGGTCCACGAAAAAATTCCGGGTTGGCAAATACAAATCACTGAACTGGCGGAGATGGGCTTTGGCCACGCCGATCTGATCCTCGCCGTGCCTTCCAACTGGCTGGATGTTGAAAGCATTGATGACTTCGATGCAGTTGCAGCGGCCTTTCGTGCGAAACACGGTTTCCGTCTGCGGATCGCCACAAAATACCACAACCTTGTGCGTGAATTTCTGCGTGGTCAGGGCGTGGCGGATTATCAGCTTGTCGATAGTCAGGGCGCGACCGAAGGCACGGTGAAAAACCTTACGGCCGAGGCGGTGGCGGACATTACATCATCTGGGGATACGCTGCGGGCCAATCACTTGAAGATATTGCCTGACGGGTTGATCCTTAAATCGCAAGCGACGTTGTTTAGCACAAAAAACGCTGCGGATTTCCCTGCGCTGGCCAAATTGTCCGATGCTTTAGGCGTTGATCTAGGCAAATAGGGCGCCCTTGCCCCCTTCACAAACCATTGCAGGACGCATTCTTGCACTTAGAATTTGGGGGCACGGTTTCTGCGGTCGTCGATACTACATATGCCACGTCTGTTCTAAGTTCAGAAGAGGAAAGCAGTAAGGTGTCAGTGTCCTCGGGTTCGGCTTCTTCGTAGTATTGAAACGACGGAGCCTCACGATCGCTGGGTGTGTCAAGTGTCGGCATTGAAGGTGCTTGGGGGGTATCGGCAGGGCGGGAAAACACACAAGGCGGGTTTGCGCAACGCGCCGGGGCGTTGAATGCCGGTGCTACGTTTTGATACGAGTGCGCGGGTTTTGCTTCGGATTTACGGGTGAACTGGCACGTGACCCTACGGCATTCTGCCGGTTTTGTGAATTCCGGAGATGTTGAAAAAGATGCAAACATCGGTTGCATTTCTGCCTGCGCTGGCGCGATTATTCCATTCGAAAGCTGGCATCCTTGTGCCGAGTTCCCCTCCTGATCGGGCGCAATCAGGCACGGGTCAGTGCTGTCAAAACGCGCTGCCTTGTCGACATTAGGGCTTTCCGGGCGCAAGGCTGGCGTTACCGATGCAAGAACAACCTTAAAATCTTCGCATGATATTTGCGGGGTGCCGATCAGATTGTGAAGCATGTAGGAAGGGTTAACGCAGGATTGCGAGATTAAAGCTTCCGGAGTTTTGTAGAAAAAGAGTTCAGGGCGCGGGACCGAAACAACATCCGAGTTTGCCTGACAAACAATTGCGGTTAATCCAGTCGT
>DFBD01000081.1 GCA_002367255.1 Rhodobacterales bacterium UBA3089
CCGAATTGAGGAGGGAGTCGCCGTGGCATTACCACCGCGCGTGTTTTTTTCGCTTTATGAGGTCTCATTTCGCTGGGATTGTTCCGTCGCCGATATCGCGGGATGGGCGTCGCAGGGCAAGCTGAAGATCATGACGGGGATCGGCCTTGTCCGTTGTGGCGATGCCACGGTGGCAGGCCCGGTGACCCTGTCGCCAATGGATCTGCTGCCTCTGTTCCGCCGCAGCGGACCCACACCTACTGAGGGCATGGTGCAACGGATCATGCCTGATGACTCGTCGGACTGGCTGATCATCACAGACCCGCCAGACGGCGTGCCGGTGGCAGTGGCTGATATGCTGATCCGCGCGGATGAGGTTTTCGGTTTCGAGGACGAGCACGACCTGGTCCGCAAGGCCACTGCGGGTGCCAATGGCGGGCAACCCTATGATTGGGCGGGCATGAACATCGCCCTGATCCGGCGCATCCATGATCAGGGCCTGCCCGCCACACAGGCCGAACTCATCGCGGAGATGCAGGACTGGTTCGCCGATCAGACCGGTGGCGCGAGGATCCCCGACAGCCGCAGCATCCGCAGGCGGATCACGCCGATCTGGCATGAGCTGCGCCGCGAAGAGGCCTGACCGGCCCCGAACAACGCGGCGCGGGTCACGCGGACCTTTGATTGTCGGCTACGGGATGGATTTGATTACATCGTCCCACTTATCAGTAAACCCAAAATGACCATTTTGGGTGCAGTTGTTCGCATAATGAGCAGCATACTTTTTCCTTATGCCGTTCACTCCCGATACATTGCTATGAACGATAAACGTGAAAATCATTGCTCTTATGTTTTCCGCCCGATCCTCTCCAAGAGCCTCTTCGAGATCAGGGGAAACTTCGTCATTCAGGTAGTTGAGGGCGGCTCTGTTTTTGGGGTATTTATGCGCTTTTTCCATCTCCCCTTCGTATTCTAGGGGCATAATGCCGGAGTTCTCCAAGGCTATTTTACCAACACCACCCCCCTCAGAAAGTTGGTCAGCCTCTTCCATCAAGTATCTGTAAATGTCGAGCTCCGTAGGGGATAGCTCTATGACTCGGCAGGCTATTTTGCTAACCATTTTAGCCCACTCCTCATCATTAGAGGCATCTCCGCTAAAGGAGAACCCTCCAACGTTGAATGTGTTATCCTTCGCAGCAGCTTTGGAATTTTTGAGTAAATCCTCCATAGGCTTATCAAAAATGCGGCGCCTAACTGCATCAGATTCTTCAACTGAAATCATGGTTCCACCGCTTGCAGCTCTAGAAAAAACTACAAAATATTTGCGGCCATCAACCAGAATATGTGCAGAGGCTGCATTAGGCTCAGGGGCCTTAGCCCCTTTCTCGATCGCGTATGAACGAGCAGCTTCAAAATACAGGTCGCTAAAGGAAGCAGAACCCTCGCCCGCAGACACCATTTTCTTGACGCGGCTCTCTACAGCATCGTTCCGACGACTTGTTCGAGATGCGAAGATATAAATACCATAACCAAGCAAAGCCAACCAAGCTGGTGGAAAAGCAAAGCCAACAATGGCGAGGGCAATAATGATGATGACCATTAAGCCATTCTCACGAGCGAGCGTATTGTCTGCGCAGCAATCATGTCCTCTTCGCCCTTCAAATGTGTTCCTGCAAGGCTCACAAAACCTTTAAATTTGAACACCATGAACGTCTTGATTTTCAAGCTCGTCAAAAATGTCGGATCATTAGGGCAAACAACCATAATCTTCATAAGTCCTTCGCAAATTATGTCTATTTCCTCATCAAACCAATGGGATTGCCCGCACGCGCACTGAAAGCTGCCCCTATATATAGACATATTCATTACTGGCTTTGCGGCTCTCCCAAAATCATCTGCAAAGCTTTCAAAATTCATCATCTTCACAATTAGTATATCTCCAAAAATGCCGTCACCACGGCCACCAACGTTTCTTCTTCTCCGGCGCGCCCAGAAGCGCAGTAGCCTGTTGTTTCCAAGCGTCTCTGTCCGAGCGCATTTCTGATAGCGCCTCTCGTTCCCGTTCCAGCATGGCTTCTAGTGCCTCAACCTTCACTTGAAGAGGGGTTTCATCTGGGTGTCGCGCAGTGTCCACTTGAGACGGTTGCGCGACGGTATCATGGGGCGTTGCAGGGAACACACGATGCAACTCAGATGGATCTATAGAATAACAACCGTTTGTTTATTTTTTGGCTGAAATAGGGCCTTTTGAGATAGCTCTCTGGAACGTCGTTTGGTGTCAGGCATGAGTTGCGCCCCGAAGGGGCCTGACCGGCCTCGCACAAGGCGGCGCGGGTCACGCGGACCTTTGATCGTCGGGTAAGTTCCGGGGCGCGGCATCGGCATCATGCACGATCTTCGGGCGGGGCCGGAGCATGCTGGCCACAGCATCAACACCAGCGCGCAGGGGCGAATCCATCAGGTGCGCATAGCGCTGGGTCGTCTGCATCTGGCTGTGGCCCAGAAGCTTGCCGATCATTTCCAGCGAGGCCCCGCCGCTGACCAGCAAGGAGGCGAAGGTGTGGCGCAGGTCGTGAATGCGCACACCGGGAAGCTTGGCCTCTTTCTGCATGTTGATCCAGAAGCGGCGGATTTCCTTGACCGGCTGGCCAGGCACATCGCCGGGAAACAGCCATGGGTTGCCCTTTGGCACCACCAGCTGGCGCTGGCGCACAATGGCTGCCACCTCGGCCGAGATCGGGATACGGTGGATCTTGCGCTGCTTGGTCGTGGTGGCGGGCTTCGCCCAGCTGCCCAGCTCAAGATTGAACTGTTCAAACCGCGCCTGCCGCACCTCGCCCACCCGGCTGCCGGTCAGCAGACACATCCGGATGATCCCTGCGCCGCGCTGATCCTCGGCCGCGTCCAGTGCCTCGGCCAGCC
>DFBD01000083.1 GCA_002367255.1 Rhodobacterales bacterium UBA3089
TGTGCTGGGCTGGTATCATGGTTTGCGCTGAGGCGCGCGCCGGTGCTCGTTCTTCCCGCCGCTTTGCTTATGGCTGAGGTCACAGCCGCCCATCTGGGGCTAGTCATGGCCCCTATTGGTCTGTTTGCCGTAGATAGCGCGTTGGGGGCCATGCTCTCACTGATCTCAGTATATGGGGCCTCGGCGTTCTTTGGCCTTGCGGCTTCAATCCTGCCTCGGCTGATCGCGCGGCCATTTCCGGTGATGTTTGGTTCTATGATGATCATCGGGTTGCTTCCCGCGCCGTCACGGCCGGAATATAACGGCCCGCCGATCTTTGGAATTTCACACAGGCCGGATTCAATCCTAAAATGGTCTTCCCCGGCCTATGCTTTCGAAATGCTGGATACGCTCACTGTCCTTTCTGCTGACACAGCCGATGCTGGCTTAACGGTCTGGCCTGAAAATGCCATCACCAGCACTTTTAATCTCGATGCGGCGATTGCCTCACTAGACCCAGGCTTGCTTCCGCTTTTGTTTGGGATGACGCGGTTTGAACATACGGGATCCCCCGAGCTGCGCAATTCGGCGGTGCTTGTGACGGCTGGAGGTGTGCAGGTTTCCGATAAAGAGCGGCTTGTGCCGGTGATTGAAACGGGGGTGCCGTTTTTTGATTATTCTGACTTGGGTGTTGGAACTCGAGACATGCTTTTACTGGATGATGGCACAAAGATATTGCCGCTGATTTGTTATGAAGCAGCCTTCATGCTCACAGGGTCTGATCTCGCCAACCATCCAGACGTGATTATAATTCTTGCGGCTGAATCCGGTTTTGTTGAGGGCCTTGCCGCATCCATTATGCGCCGCCACGCAAAGGCGCGGGAATTGGAAACGGGAATTCGGGTGGAGCGTGTAAGTGACACTGAGCACCGCTAATATTCCGAGGGGATTAGCCATGTCACCACGCAATGGTTCTTGCTCCCGTTCGGGCTGCAGAGCTTACGAGATTTGTTAGATATGGAGCAGCGGCAGGACGCTGGATTGGCGATAAGCAGATAAGGAGTTGGGTTACTTTAAGGGAATTTACTATTCGATTAAACGGCTCCTTTGGCGTGTGGTCAACCCTCACATCAGACTGCTAATTGGTAAAGCAAACTGCCGATCACCAAAGGAGAGTTTCTCGGTGCCCATGTAAAACACAATACCGGTGAACATACGATTTTTGCCGGGGCCCTCATTTGCAAACCACCGTAAGTGTTTGAAATCATCATTGCTGACTGTTGCGGCGGATTTTACCTCGATGCCGACCAGTTTTGATCCTGCATCCGCTAAAACATCGATTTCCTTTTTATCGGAGCTGCGCCAGTGATATAAACGGATATCCTCATCTTGAAGGGGTAAGGACCGTTGAAATTCATTGAAGATGTAACTTTCAAGAATGCCACCGAGTGCGGTTGGGTTTTCCTCAATATCAAATGTTGTCGTGTTAAATCTGCGCAAAGCGGAGGCAAGGCCGCTATCGGCAAAATGGTATTTTGCATTTTTAACTTCGCGCTTTCCTTCTCCTGAGGTCCACGCACCAAGTTTAATAATCAGGGATAGGCGTTCCAAAATATCAAGATATTGGGTGATTGTTTCGCGTCGAACACCAAGGAGTTTTGTGAGTTCAGCTATATTTATCTCTTGCCCAGATCGCGCCGCCATCTGATCAATCAGACGTCGCAGAACGTCGGTTTTGCGGATGGGTAGAATGTCAGCAACATCGCGCTCAACAACAGAATTCACGTAGTCACGATACTGGCGATGCCGTGGGCGCAGCGAGAGTTCACGTATCTCTGGATATCCACCCATAAGAATGAGGTTAATATAATCACTGCGGGACAATGCATCGGGGGTTTTTAGCTGCGCGAGCTTCGGTTCTTTTTGGATTGCCCAGTCGAGGATGTGCTGGGGTTCGCTTCGATTGATTTCGGCGGCGGATAGGGGCCAGAGTTGCAAAGTGCGCATACGGCCGGCAAGAGAGTCTGCGATTTCCGCGCTTGTGAAAACGTTCGACGAACCAGTGAGAACAAACTGGCCTTTGCGCCTGTTTGCATCAACAATCCTTTTGATCGAAAGGGACAGGGATTTTGAGCGTTGAGCTTCATCTATGATTAGAGGCGCGTTTCCCAAATCGCTTGTTAAACTTTCAAGCTGCCCCTGGGGGTCTGCTTCGATAGCTGCAAGCAAAGCCTCATCGTCTAACGTGATGAACTTCCCTCCCTGGAACAGGTCGCGCACGAGTGTTGTCTTGCCAACTTGGCGAGACCCGACAAGGTTGACAATGCGCGAGGAGGAAAGTGCATCCGTTAGCTCTTGCGAGAGGTGTCGTGGTATGTAGTCATCCGCAGTATCTGTCATGATTATCTCCTCCACCGGAAAACGAGTAGGTACGTCGTGTAAATACTATTACCATTCTTATTAAACTACTATTAGAAGACACTTCCTTTGTCTACTAGCTTTCTCTAAGTGCGTCCGTTTGGCTGCGTTAACCCGGTAATCTGCTCGCCGGGAAATAGATTATGCCAATAACATGGCGACCGAGGTTAGGGCTAGCTTTGTCAAACCAATGGTCCATGGTAAAAAGTGACTGGGGGGCGTGGTACATCAAAGAATGCTTCAAGAATTTCAGCATTCTCTTCCACCAATCGCTTGGCTTGTGCTGGCAATTCGTCGCGAGCCCGTTTGAAGTTATCAAGGGCAATAGGTGTGAGTGACGGTGCAGCCGATAACCTCAATAAGCGTTCTCGCCCGATTAGGAGGCCTGCCTGTCTCAATGCATTCTGACTTTGCAGATGCATGGCGCTGTCAATGATGGTCTTCCAATGAAATAAGCCACCTCGTTTGATCTGGCCATCCGTCATCTTCATGTCGAGGTCACCGCAGCCAAGTGACAGAATGTTGACATCGTGGCGATCAACATCGAAGCATGACAGGGTA
>DFBD01000256.1:0-853 GCA_002367255.1 Rhodobacterales bacterium UBA3089
AAGCCCAGTTTCACGCCGTGCTTTTTCAGGAACAGGTCTTTGTATTCGTTGCGAAGGGCCATGATCGCCGACATGTCCACCTCGTTAAAGGTGGTAAGCATGGCTGCGGTGTTTTGGGCTTCTTTCAAACGGCGTGCGATGGTTTGGCGAAGACGTGTCATTTTCACGCGTTCTTCGCGGGCGGAATCATCGGCTGCAACAGGGGCGCGGGGGGCGGCCGGTGTCGGTGCAGGGGCTGGCGCGGTAGCGGCCAAAACGTCTTCTTTCATGACGCGACCGTCGCGGCCTGAACCTGTTACCTGATCCGAGGACAAACCTTTTTCCGCCATCAGTTTCTTGGCGGATGGGGCGTCTTCGACGTCTTTGGCAGGGGCTGCGGTGGCTGCGGGTTGAGGGGCTGGTTCTGCCGCCTTGGCCGGAGTGGCCGCAGCGGTTGCGCCTTCCTCGATGTTGGCGAGAAGGGCGTCAACGCCGACTGTGTCGCCTTCTTGCGCGACGATCTCGGACATGACACCGGCAACTGGCGAGGGGACCTCGACCGTTACTTTGTCAGTCTCCAGCTCGCAGAGCATTTCGTCGACCGCTACAGCATCGCCGGGTTGCTTGAACCATGTTGCCACGGTGGCTTCGGTGACACTTTCACCTAGGGTTGGAACGCGAATTTCCGTCATTGGTTCAATTCCTTTTACAGTGTCAGCGCGTCGTTAACGAGCGCCGCTTGTTGTGCTTTATGTGTTGATCCGAGGCCTGTTGCCACCGACGCAGATGCCGCGCGGCCTACATAAACCGGCCGTTTGGATTTGACGTCAATGCGGCCAAGGACCCATTCGATGTTGGGTTCAACGAACGTCCA
>DFBD01000256.1:968-1327 GCA_002367255.1 Rhodobacterales bacterium UBA3089
CGTGCGTCACGTTCAGCCAGCAAGTCGTAGTAGACTTTGCCCGAACACATCACCACACGTTTGATTTCAGCGTCGGGCTTCAGGACCGTATCCGATTGGCCGGATTGGGCGCTGTCCCACAATACACGGTGGAAGCTGGAGCCGGTTTGCATTTCCTTCATCGACGATACCGCCCCTTTGTGGCGCAGCAACGATTTTGGCGTCATGATAATTAACGGCTTGCGGAATGTCCGGTGCAGCTGGCGACGCAGGATATGGAAGTAGTTCGCCGGTGTCGTACAGTTGGCGACGATCCAGTTGTCTTCAGCGGAGAGTTGAAGGAAGCGTTCAAGGCGTGCGGAGGAGTGTTCCGGCCCTTG
>DFBD01000256.1:1447-3036 GCA_002367255.1 Rhodobacterales bacterium UBA3089
GACAGCATCGAGTCGATGACTTCGTAGTTCGCCTGACCTTCTTTGATGTGGTTCAGCGGCAGATAGCGTCCTTCGGTTTCCTGATCGATAATGCCGGAATGGCGGTGGCTGAACGTACCACGTGTACAATCCTGACCGGACAGACGCACCGGGTATCCTTCCAACATCAAGGTTCCGAAGGCCAAAGCCTCGGCTGTTGCCCAGTCGATACCTTTACCGGTTTTTAACGCTTCTTTCTTGGCATCCAGCATCCGGACAACGGTTTTGTGCGGGTTGTAGCCATCGGGAAGGCGCGTTAACGCATCGCCAACTTCTTTCAATCGGCCTTTAGCAACAGGCGTTTTCCCGCGTTCGTATTTGTCTTGCTTTCGATCGAGGTGCGACCAACGCCCATCAAGCCAATCAGCCTTGTTGGGGTTGTAGTTTTTGCCGATCTCGAATTCTTCGTTCAGGTGGGCCTGAAACGCGGTTTTTACGTCTTCGATCTCGCCTTCGGGGATCAAGCCGTCCGCGATAAGGCGGTCGGTATAAAGTTGCAGCGTAGTTTTCTGCTTCTTGATTGCGCGATACATTTGCGGCTGCGTAAACATGGGCTCGTCACCCTCGTTATGGCCGAAACGACGGTAGCAGAAGATGTCCAAAACCACGTCTTTGTGGAATTTTTGCCGGAATTCCGTGGCAACTTTGGCGGCATGAACCACAGCTTCGGGGTCGTCGCCGTTCACGTGGAAAATCGGTGCTTCAACCATCATCGCGATGTCGGTTGGATAAGGTGAAGAGCGCGAGTTATGCGGCGCGGTGGTGAAACCAATCTGGTTGTTCACAACGATATGAATCGTGCCGCCTGTGCGATGACCCTTCAGGCCCGACAGACCGAAACCTTCGGCGATAATGCCTTGGCCAGCGAACGCAGCATCACCGTGTAGAAGCAATGGCAAAACCATAGAACGGTCTTCATCGCCAAGCTGTGCTTGCTTGGCACGAACTTTGCCAAGCACAACCGGGTTTACGGCCTCTAGGTGGCTTGGGTTGGCGGTTAGTGAAAGGTGAACCTTGTTGCCGTCGAATTCACGATCCGAAGATGCGCCGAGGTGGTATTTCACATCCCCTGAACCCTCTACCGAGTCCGGCTTGTAACTTCCGCCCTGAAATTCGTGGAAAATCGCGCGGTAAGGTTTGCTCATAAAATTCGCCAGCACCGAAAGGCGCCCGCGATGCGGCATACCGATTACGATTTCCTTAACGCCAAGTTGGCCACCACGTTTAACGATTTGTTCAAGTGCGGGGATCAAAGATTCCCCGCCGTCCAGACCAAAGCGTTTGGTGCCCATGTATTTGACGTGGAGGTATTTTTCGAAACCTTCAGCCTCGACCAGTTTGTTCAGGATGGCTTTGCGGCCCATCTTGGTAAAGGCGATTTCTTTGCCGAACCCTTCGATGCGTTCTTTCAGCCAGCCAGCCTCTTCGGCGTTCGAGATGTGCATGTATTGCAACGCAAATGTGCCGCAATAGGTGCGCTTCACGATGTCTACGATTTCGCGCATGGAGCCGTGTTCCAACCCCAGAACGTTGTCGAGGAAAATCGGGCG
>DFBD01000192.1 GCA_002367255.1 Rhodobacterales bacterium UBA3089
CGAAGAGCTGCCCCATATTACCATCGCGCAGCTATCAGATCATGCGGATGGGTTGATCTGTTTAACGGGCGGCGCGCTTGGCCCCGTCGGGCAGTTGCTGCAAGACGGGCAGAAGGACAAAGCGCGACTGCTGACCGCGCATTTCCAACGCCTGTTCGCAGACCGCCTATATATGGAAATCCAGCGTCACCCGACCGGGGACAGCAACCGCACACCTGCCGAAAATGCCACCGAGCCGGGGTTCGTGCAACTTGCCTATGACATGGGCATCCCGCTGGTTGCGACCAATGATGTGTATTTCCCAAAAAAGGAAATGTACGCCGCCCACGACGCCCTGATCTGCATTGCCGAAGGGGCCTATGTTGACCAGCAGGAACCGCGCCGCCAGCTAACGCCCGAGCATTATTTCAAAACGCCTGAAGAAATGGATGTGTTGTTCT
Source organism: Rhodobacterales bacterium UBA3089 (assembly GCA_002367255.1). Lineage (GTDB taxonomy): Bacteria > Pseudomonadota > Alphaproteobacteria > Rhodobacterales > Rhodobacteraceae > NORP23. The sequence goes on from DFBD01000192.1 coordinate 441, forward strand.
CGGACCTGCCCGAGGCCATCAGCAACACCATAGAAATCGCCCAACGCTGTGCGTTCAAGGCCTACCTGCGCGACCCGATCCTGCCGAAATTCGCCGACAACGAGGTCGAGGCTCTGCGGCAATTGGCGCGTGAAGGTCTGAAAGCCCGCCTTGCGGTCATCCCCCATGCGGCCAGCGTTAAGGAATACGAAGAACGGCTGGATTTCGAGCTGAACGTGATCGAGAACATGGGGTTCCCCGGTTACTTCCTGATCGTGGCCGATTTTATCCACTGGGCCAAGGAACAGAACATCCCTGTTGGACCGGGTCGTGGTTCCGGTGCGGGTTCGCTGGTGGCGTATTCGTTAACGATTACCGACCTTGACCCGTTGCGCTATTCCCTGCTGTTCGAGCGGTTCTTGAACCCCGAACGTATATCCATGCCTGATTTCGATATCGACTTTTGCATGGATCGCCGCGAGGAGGTCATCCAATACGTTCAACAGAAATACGGTCGCGACAAGGTGGCGCAAATCATCACCTTCGGGGCGTTGCTGTCCAAGGCCGCCGTGCGCGACATCGGGCGTGTTTTACAGATGCCCTACATGCAGGTTGACCGGATTTCCAAGCTGATCCCCGTGGACGGCGTGAAACCTGTAAGCATCGAACAGGCCTTGAAGGACGAGCCGCGCCTAAAGGAAATGGCCCGCGACGAAGAAGTCGTGGCGCGATTGCTGGACTATGCCCAACAGGTTGAAGGCTTGCTTAGGAACGCATCGACCCACGCGGCAGGGGTTGTGATCGGGGATCGGCCATTGGACGAACTGGTGCCGCTTTACCAAGATCCACGATCAGACATGCCTGCCACGCAGTTCAACATGAAATGGGTGGAACCTGCGGGGTTGGTGAAATTCGACTTTTTGGGTCTGAAAACCCTGACCGTCATTCAAAATGCGCTCGATTTGTTAAAACAGCGCGATATAAATATCGACATCGGGGCAATCCCGCTGGACGATAAGAAAACCTACGATCTTTACGCATCCGCCAATACTGTCGCCGTGTTTCAGGTGGAAAGCACGGGGATGATGGACGCCCTGCGCCAGATGCAGCCAAACTGCATCGAAGACATCATCGCGCTGGTGGCGCTCTATCGGCCCGGCCCGATGGAGAACATCCCGAAATTCTGTGACGTAAAAAACGAACGCGATACGCGCGACCTGCTGCACCCCTCCATTGACCACCTGCTGGACGAAACGCAGGGCATTATCGTTTATCAGGAACAGGTGATGCAAATCGCGCAGGAGATGGCGGGATACTCCCTTGGTGGTGCGGACATGTTGCGCCGTGCGATGGGTAAGAAGATCAAAGAAGCGATGGATGCGGAGCGTCCGAAGTTCTGCGAAGGGGCGGCCAAGAACGGCGTGGACGAGGCCAAAGCGACCGAGGTTTTCGACCTCTTGGAAAAATTCGCCAACTACGGGTTTAACAAATCCCACGCGGCGGCCTATGCGGTGGTGTCCTACCAGACGGGTTGGCTGAAGGCGAACTATCCGGTCGAATTCATGGCAGGTGTCATGAATTGCGACATCCACCTGACGGACAAGCTGGCTGTATATTCCGACGAGGTTCGCAAAACCGTTGAACGCGGTGGCTTGGGGATCGAGATTATCCCCCCGTGTGTCAACCGTTCGCGCGCCACCTTCAGCGTGAAGGACGGCAAGGTCGTCTATGGCTTGGGCGGTTTGAAAAACGTCGGTAGCGAGGCGATGAAGCTGGTTACAAGTGCGCGCGACGAGGGTGGCACATTCAAGGACCTGTTCGATTTCGCCCGACGTGTTGACCTGAAACGGGTTGGAAAACGACCGCTGGAAATGCTTGCACGATCCGGTGCATTTGACCAACTGGACGGCAATCGCCGGAAGGTTCTGGAAAGCCTCGATAAACTTGTGGCCTATTCGGCGGCCTGTAACGACGCGAAGAACTCGAACCAAAGCAGCCTGTTTGGCGACAGCGGCGATGATCTACCGCCCCCTCGTCTGCCCATGCCCGACGACTGGGAAGCGGTGGAGCGCTTAACCCAAGAACACACTGCTTTCGGGTTCTACCTGACGGGACATCCGCTGGATGACTATATGCCCGCGCTGAAGCGTGAACGGGTTTTGACGCTGGAAGAAGTGACCCAAAAAGCCGAGGGGCGCAAGGTCGGCACCAAGATGGCCGGCACGATTTCTTCGGTACAAATTCGTAAATCCGCACGTGGTAACCGTTTCGCCTTTATCGCCCTGTCAGACCCCAGCGGGCATTACGAGGTGACGGTATTTTCCGACGTTCTGGAAAGCGCGCAGGAGATTTTGAAGGCGGGTGAAAACGTGGTGATGCCAATCGAGGCGGACATGGAAGGCGGCCAGCTGAAACTGCTGGCGCGTGGTTTCCAGCCGATTGATCTGGCGGTGGCGGATACGGCCTCGGTCGGGTTGCGGGTGTTCCTGAATGATGCGGAGGCTGTACCTTCCATTGCGACACGCTTGATGGCCAAGGATACAGGACGGGCCGTGAAAGGGCCTGTGAATATCGTTCTAGTGCATCCGGAATTGCCTGGCGAGGTGGAGATAACCTTGCCCGACGATTACGCTATCAACCCACAAATCAAGGGCGCGATCAAACATATTGGCGGCGTGATGCGGATCGAGGAGTTTTAGCGTAAGTGTGGCGAAGAAGGGAAAACCGGGGTTGAAGGCAGGTAGGAGCCAAAAGCGCCACTGAATTGATGATCAGTTACTCCACGGATGGACGTGCACATCTTTCCCAGAATGACCCTTCATTATTTTGACGGCCAACTCTTCTTTATCTTTATCATACACACGCACCCAAAGCAGTATCCCCCCATGCTCGATTTGGTTCGTGTAGTAGTCCTTGTGATTTTTTCCAACCCTGCGTGCCAATAGTGTCCCGATCACCGCGCTAGGCCCCCCGCCGATAGCGATTGTGGCAATGGAAGCAGCAAGCGTACTGACTGGCGTAAGCATGGCTGCCAACGCGATGTATGATCCGAGAAAGAAAAATCCGCCTGCTATAGCACCCTCCAGTTCGCCGACTGCCTCTTCAGAAACGAAAGAGGCGCGTGGCGCATTGGGGTCGTCTTCCAACTTGGGTGCGCGCCAGTACGCCTTGCCTAACTTTTCCTCGAGAATTTCCTGTCGCGCAAGCAGGCTGATATCAAACCGGCTAAATCCGACCATCCGCAGATCATAGAACGCCGCTTGTAAGTCCTCGTAAGTCGCGAATACACCAACGGCCTCCGGAACATCAATATGCGTGGTTTTGTGTGTGTCTTCCTGAGATCCAGTCATCAGATACCCCTGCTTTTAAGTGTTAGATTTCCGGTTAAGTTACTGGTGCCATGACCATACGGCATTGACTTGAATCAACAATACCATGCTGTATTGTAATAGGGAATGTAGAATCACATCTCGGGATGTGCCTGAGCGTGTGAATAACAGGAGAATGTCATTATGAAGGGTTTCATCGCCAACATAGAGAAACTGACGGAGGAGAACGATAGATTTCGCGAAGTTCTCTACACGGGTCAAAACATTCAATTGGTATTGATGTCGATCCAGCCCGGAGAAGATATCGGGGCGGAAATCCATGATGATCGCGACCAGTTTTTTCGGTTCGAAAAGGGCGAAGGAGAAGTCTGGATTGACGGCGTCGCCAACCCTGTGAAGGCGGATGATGGTGTGATCGTTCCCGCCGGGGCCGAACACAATGTGGTTAACACCGGATCGGAGCCCTTGAGGCTTTACACAATATACGGTCCACCAGAACATATAGACGGCACGGTGCATAATACCAAAGCAGAAGCCGATGCGGTTCACGAACATTTCGACGGAAAGACAACGGAATGAGCTGACACCATTGCGGGCCGCCTCTGGAAAAGGTTCGGCAGGCTTGCTCGCATATTCGGCATTAAGCCCCTGCGCGTGGAATTGCTCGCCCCCCTTTCGAGGGGGTATTCCCAACCTGCGCCATGCGGTAAATCGCAATGTGTACGGCTTCCTTTGCCAATTCAGGCACGAAAAAAGAGGCGTTCGGGGTAACCCCGCGCCTTACTGCCAGAAATGTCTCGGAGAGGTCGCTTTGACCAGGATTTCGGACGATCCGGTTTAAAAACCGTCCTGCGCTGACCGAGGTCAGATTTACCGCGCTAAAGCCCCATCCCTAAGCTGTTGCCTGCAAATGCCGGTTGATAATCGGCGCAACGGATGAGCAGTTTAATGTCTTGATGTTGCGTGCCACCGCAACGGATATTCTAAAATTCTTTAGCGCGATAAACCTACGGGTGGAAAGCCCGCCTCGCTCAGTGCTGACCGTTATACGCGGGAATGGTTAATAAATCGTGTAGG
>DFBD01000188.1 GCA_002367255.1 Rhodobacterales bacterium UBA3089
AAATATACCCAAAAGCCGAGTTCAGCATCACCAAGATGGGCGGAGAAACTTCATGGATGCCCATCGAAGGCTCGATCATGTCAAGCAACATGTATCACCCCAACTACGCCTTCGAAACTCCACGTTTCACAGGTTTCATCCGCCGCGCAGAATGTAGTGACGGCATGTCAGATGTGACCTGCGGCTGGGCGCTCGACTTGTTGGAAAAGGGTGAAAAACGCCTGTGGTCGGGTTGCTGCTCGACTGATCTTCCAGTTGTGGATGGCTACTAAAGCCCCAACAGCGCAGGAAGCTGCGCCATGTCATTAAACAGAATTGCATCTTCGCCACTCAACGCCTCACCACCACCATGGGCTGCATATCCGTAGCATTTCATACCGGCACGTTTGGCCGCAAGAACACCCGCCAGGCTGTCTTCAATCACAACGCACTCGTCAGATGAGACCCCAAAGGCTGCCGCCGCCGCGAGGAACAAATCCGGTGCAGGTTTCGCCGTTCCCATCGCTTGTGCCGAGAACATCACATTTTTGAACCGCTCCAGCATACCTGTGCGCCCCAGGGTGATCTCCATCTTCTGGGTGCGGCCGTTCGAGGCCACACAATAGGGAATGCCTGCGCGTTCAATTGCATCAAGCGCATCCTTAATTCCCGCAATCGGTTCTGTGCGTTCACCCAAAATCGTATAGGCTCTTGCGTAGAAATCTTCGACCCATGTATCAGGCAACACAGCACCCAGTTTTTCGGCTTCTGCCTTTACGCCCGGAATAGTTCCACCGACAAACAGCCCCATACATTGTGCAAGTGTTAACCTAAGGCCGTGCCGGCCCAAATCCTCGACCAGAGCCTGATTGAACAACACTTCCGTGTCCACCAACACCCCGTCGCAGTCAAAAATCACCAGCTTCAGATCCATTGTATTATCCGATCATAAACACGTCATAGCGCGTCGTTTTCCCAGTAATCTGGTGCGAGGGGGCACGGATACCCTCCATCGGGTCCGCCTTTTGTGGCCACTTCAAAACCACCCGCTTGCTGGCACATTCCAACGCCGCGCGCATCAATTCGACCGAATCCTCGTCCGTTCCGACAATCTCGCGTATCAAGCGCATTTCTTTCTTCACCAAAGCCGAGTTTTTGCGCGGCGGGTGCATCGGATCGACCAGCACGACTTCCGGCGATAACCCCTTAAGCAAATCCTTGGCATCCCCGTGTAACAACGTCATCCGTGCAATAACCCCGGCGACTTCGCCACCTGCTGCGCGCGCGCGCTCCATTCCTTCGGCCAGTAAACGATGCATTTCGTCCGATCTTTCAATCAAGGTCACCTCGGACCCCAGCGAAGCCAGCAAAAACGCATCCCGCCCGAGGCCTGCCGTGGCATCCACAACACTCGGTGAATTACCGGATTTCATGCCAATCGCCTTGGGTAACGCCTGCCCACGCCCACCGCCAAACCGGAAACGATGCGCCACAGCGCCGCCAACAAAATCTACAACCAGATTGTCCGGAGCGTTCGTCATCTATTCTTTCAAAGCCGCTCGAACTTCCCGCTCCAGCACCTCCAGAAATTTTGACCTATCCGCTTTGCTAAACGGCCGCCCGCCGCCTTGGCGGAAAGGATCCGCCTCACGCAAGTCCGCCATCAAATCGCGCATCGCCAACTGGTTACCGATGTTCGCCGACGTAAACGTATCGCCGTTATGGCGTACTGCGCGCCCACCGTTTTCAAGGCATTTCGCCGCTAACGGAATATCCCCCGTGATGCAAATATCACCCTTCCCGATCCTATCCGCGATCCACATATCGGCCACGTCCGGCCCGTCCGGCACAACAACCGTTTCCACCAGCGGATGCGGATTTGGCCGCAGCCCACCGTTGGAAACCACGTAAACCTTGACCTTATGCCGATCCGCCACACGCAAGGTTTCGTCCTTAACGGGGCATGCATCTGCGTCTATGTAAATCGCGGTCACGAGCAATCCCCATCCAAAGACGCGCATGCCGAGGCTTGCCCATGGCTTGGCTGTGCAAACACGTCCCACATGATCACTGCGGAAACAACAAGCGGAGGTGGCACGCTTAGAGCAGTGACTAGAAACAGAATGGCCGATATTGACACGTTAACGCTTCCTTAAAGGTTATGCAGAATATCCGCGTGATGCGCGATGTGATCTTCCATGAAGGTGGAGACGAAGAAATACGAGTGGTCATACCCCTCCAAAATCCGCAAGCTGGCCGACTGTTTTCGTGCCGTAATCGCGGCCGCCAAAGCATCGATTTTCAGCAGATCGTAAAATTCATCCGCCCCGCCCTGATCAATCATCACATGCCCCGGATAGCCCTTGTCCGCCATTAGTAAACTGGCATCATGCTTGCCCCAAGTGCTTTCGTCATCGCCCAGATACGCAGTCAATTGCTTGCGCCCCCAATCACTACCTGTCGGGTTTGTGATCGGCGCAAAGGCCGACACGGATTTATATTGGTCTGGCAAAGAAAGCGCCATCGTCAAGGCCCCGTGCCCACCCATAGAGTGCCCCATAATCCCCTGCGCCTCTTCGTTCAGATCGAAGTTGCGGAAGATTAGCCTGGGTAATTCCTCGGTAATATACGTCCACATCTGAAAATGCGGCGCCCATGGTTCCTGCGTGGCATCCACGTAAAAACCGGCGCCCTGCCCCAGATCATAGGCCTGGTCATCCGCAACACCCTCGCCGCGCGGCGAGGTGTCAGGGAAGATAACCGCCACCCCGTTTTCCGCTGCCCAAGCCTGCGCCCCCGCCTTA
>DFBD01000269.1 GCA_002367255.1 Rhodobacterales bacterium UBA3089
TCCACATTAGGAGGGCGGCTTTCCATGCGGCCGATGTGAATCTGTTGTAGCTGAAGCTCGGCTGTGTCTTCGATGGTAACAATACGTTCTTCGTTGCCGATAAAGCCGGAAAGAGCGTTCAAAGTTGTCGTTTTACCAGAACCCGTACCGCCAGAAACGATGATATTAAGGCGTGTTGCAACAGCGGCCTGAAGATAGGTCGCCATAGATTCGGTGAATGCGCCAAAGTTGATTAGGGAATCAACGGAAAGCTTTTCTTTGGTGAATTTACGAATGGACACAAGTGATCCGTCAACAGCACAGGGCGGGACCATCGCGTTGAAGCGGGAACCGTCTTGCAGACGCGCATCCACGTAAGGCGAACTTTCATCGACGCGACGACCAACAGCTGAAACGATTTTATCGATGACCCGCATTAGATGCTTTTCATCTTTGAACTTAATGGGGGTCAGTTCCAGAATACCGGCACGCTCCACAAAAATCTGCTGGCTGCCGTTGATAAGAATGTCGTTGACGGTATCATCGCGCAAAAGAACCTCGATAGGTCCAAGCCCGATGACTTCGTCCAGCAAATCGGCATTCAACTGCTTTTGGTCAGCCGTATTCAGAACAACATCCATATCGCGCAGGCCCTCGCGCGCGATTAAGGCTATTTCGTGCCTCAAATCCTCTTCCGAGGCTTTGTCGAGTGCCGCAAGGTTCAGGCTTTCAAGAAGGCGTTTGTGCAAATCCATGCGAATTTCAAGCAGACGTTCCGCACGCTTGGCTTCTTTGGGGTCAAGTGCAACAGATTTTGGCGGGCTGGGCTTTATTTTCTTGCTCGGTGCCGTTTTTTCTGGTTTCGGAGCAGTAGACGCAGCAACGTCAGCAGTCGTCGCTGGTTTAGCCGGGGATACGAGCGAGGGGGCCGCAGCGGGGCCGCTCTCGGAAGAGTCTTGTTTGTTGAATCGCTTGAACATCTATAGCTCCTTAGGCAATCGCAGCCTTTTGTTCTTCCGCCATTGTAATCAATGATTCCGCAATTTTGCGAATTTCTTTGCGTAACGGATTTTTCGGTGCCGCATCGGCGAGAGGCCGCCCTTGATCGTTCGCAGCCAAAACCGGTTTTCCGCCGTCTGGTAACAGGATGTTAATGTCGATACCCAAACTCTCGGAGAACCGTTTCGCGCGGGCTTTGCCGTTAAGGTCGGTGAAAGCAGGCGCAAAATTCAAAACGAATTGCATTTTTTCTTCGGGTAATTCTTCAGATTTAAGAACCCGCAGGAAACGCATCATGTTTTGGGCCGAACGCATATCCAGTTCCATAACCGCGAAATACGTTTCTGCCATTTGCAATACATTCGCGGACCAATCCACCAATGTCGTCGGCATATCAACGATTACGAAATCATAAGACTCGCGCGCAAAGGAAATGATGTTTTCGATGGCATGTCCATTAACGATATCCAGCGGGAATATCTCTGGAGGGGCGGTCAGGACTGCCATGCGCGATTTGAACGAGGTCAGACTCTCTGCAAACATGTCAGCATCGAGATTTTCGATGTTCGTAAGCATTTCGGTTACTGCATCCCGGTTTCCCAGATCCAGATATGTGGAAACGGAGCCCGTCTGGAAGTTCAAGTCCAAAATGGCCACCTTTATAGGGGACTTTTTGTCAAACGTGGCCATTTCCCATGCTAGATTAACCGCGAAGGTAGACGTTCCTACACCTCCCGCAACACCGTAGATGGGTAAAACGATGCCGCGACGGCGTTTTTTCGTTTTCTTTTGCTCTGTTTCTACTTCGATCGCATTATCCCGAAGACGGGCGAGCGCATCCCCAAGTGCATCCTTCGGAGGCGGGCAGGGGAGGAAATCGTCAGTGCCATGCCGCATAATCTGATGCAAGCTTGTCGGAGAGATGTCTCGGGCAACCAGAAGAACCTTCAAACGACGGGCTTTCACGGCTTTGATAAAACCGGTTACAGCGTCGAGGTTATCTTCATCATTCTTGTCGACGCAAACAAATATCACATCTAGCTCATCAAGAGAGCCGCGCTCAAGAGACTCCATCGCTTCTTTATAGGAACCAACGGCCCAGCTTTTTGCAAAATGATCCGATAGTTCGCTCACAAGTTCAGGGAACTTTTTGATATCACGTGTGGCGGCATAAGCCTCGATCACACGTTCTTTTAGTTTTAGTAGTGCCATAAATGCCCCCAGACTACCGTTAGAAATGATACTGGTTATACAAATTCACCAATTGTTTATCGTACTATACAATTGTTTCATAATCATAGTGTCACTATACCAATAATTACACCCCGTACAGCACAGAAATAATCAACGATCTGATCCTGAGAGCGTTTTTGCCTAGTCCCGAAAAAAAGGCCCCGAAAGTTCGGAGCCTTTTGTAGTAAGAGGCATTTGCGTAAGTGCTAGTTTCCGGCACCTACGTATGAGTTGTAGACGTTAACGGCGACTTTGCCGTCGAAGTCATCACCGATGTAGCCTTTAACGAAACCGGACACAGCTGTGACTGTTCGGCGGTTCAGGCGTTCACGATCTTGCGTATTGATCAAAGGTTCGGATTCACCTTTTGATACAACTGCAATCAGGTTCTTACGTGGAATCCCTTGCGAAACAAGATAGTTAACGGCTGCTTGTGCGCGTCGTTGGCCCAAGCTGTTGTTATAGCCGGTAGAGCCGACCAGATCCGTATGCCCGTATACTGTAAAGCGTACGTGCGGGAATCCTTTCATCCATGCGGCCTGACCACGTAAGATTGTTTTCGCTTCAGCGTCCAGAACGGAGCGGTTGAATTCGAAATTAATCATAGTAGGGGTCGCACGGCGGAACTGCTCGTCCAGACTTTGCAGCGCTGCACCTGGCTCTAGATAAGCCGTTTGGGCAAACTGGTTGCTTGTTGCAGAACCTGCAAATGTGCCTTCGTTCAGCATGGTCCCCGCAGGATCAAGACACCCTGCAGTTAGAAGAACAGAAGCAGCGGCGGTTATTTTAAGTGTAGTTTTCATTTGCCTTACTCCAACACATAGCCATAGGAACCTTGCACACCCTGAGAACCAGAGCCACCAAGGGACGAAGTGCCTTCAATAGTTCCCAGTAGGAACAGCTCTTCTTCGGTAGGGACGCGCATGCGGTCGGTGGGCATACTTAGCGCCTCGCCGGAAACTGGCTTAACCAGATGCGGTGTGATGATGATGACCAGCTCGCTTTGACGGCGGGCGAAGTCAGTGCTTCTGAACAATGCGCCAAGTATAGGGATGTCACTCAACCATGGAACCTGTTCAACAGCGTCAGCGAAATCGTCCTGCAATAGGCCGGCAATCGCAAAGCTTTGACCGTCACGCATTTCAACTGTTGTCGTTGTGTTGCGTGTTTTGAAGCCCATAATGCCGTTGACCAAAACCGATTTATCCAACGCACTAACCTCGGTAGTCAAATTAAGGCTGATGTGGTTGTCATCAATCACCGTAGGCGTGAATATCAGGTTAACGCCATATGGCTTGAACTCGGTAGATCCGTCTAAACCAGATATCGGAATTTCGCCACCGGCCAAGAAACTGGCTTGCTGGCCGGAAATAGCGACAACATTCGGTTCGGCCAACGTTCGTACCATGCCCTTGCTTTCAAGCGCTTGGATAAGAACGTCAACAGCAAGACCACCGCCACCGAATTTAAATAAAGCACTACCCTGGCTGAAGCCAAGCGAGCCGTCAACAGTACCCGTATCAATAGTACTTCCGCCCGACAGGCCGGTAATACCAACCGAACTGCTTAACGCCTTACTTGTAGAGCGCTGCATCTCGGCAAACCGAACTTTCAGCATGACCTGCTGACTTCCACCGACCATCATCAGGTTTGTAACCTGATCACCGGCGTATCTACTTGCCAATTCCATCGCGCGTGCAACTTTACGAGCGCCTGAAACCGTACCACTTAGTACAATACCGCTGCCCGCTGTGCGGACCTCGATCGGTTCGCCCGGCAGTATCTCTGCAAGGCGTTCCTTGAATTCTGCGATGTCGGGGACTACCCGTACATCCACGTTGGCTATCAGGTTGCCATCAACACCAAACAACGTAAGCGTTGTGCGCCCCGGTGCCTTGCCTAGAACGTAAATCGTGCTCTCGGACAATGTCGCGATGTCGGCGATGCCTGGATTTGCAACGGATATCTCTGCGAATGGCAAATCGCTCTGAACAACAATCGCGCGGTTTGTCGCCACGGTTATGTTGCTTGAAACGGAGCCCCGCAACACAGAAAGACCAGACTGAGCTGATACCTGTGTTACCGTCGGTAAAGTTAATGCAAGTCCTAACAGACTCGCCTTTATTAGTTTGTCAAATTTCATTGTGATCCTGCCTCTCAAAATCACCAAGTTGAATTTATGGTCATGCTCTTGAAACCATAGCAAATAGCATCGCGCATTTTTCATGCGTCTGTGCGGGCAGGATGCGTGAAATTCAAAGTAGAATCAACTATCTTTTTCGAATCGATTCGCAAACAATTGAATTGCGAGCGAATTGATTCGTTATTTTGAGGAAATCACTCTTCGGGGCAAGGAACCTCGACCACGATTACTTCGGCACCTTTCCGAGTGCGAAGCGTGCAGGTTTCTTTTTGCTCTACTGCTATGACTTCATTGCCAATAATGTCGGATTGGTTGACCTGAAAGGCGCCAGAAACAACATCATCTTCGGCCCCGCGCAAGGACAAAGTCAGGCGACCGGTTTGTTGGGCCTGTGTCAACTCTGCAACGGTTTGTGGAGAAACTTCAACGGTCACTGTTCTTGCAATAATTGTACGCGAAATGTCCGAGTTTTCCACCTGGTCCACAGCAATCAGGCGAACCCCCTCAAGGATCAAGCGTGTAATGGTCGCTCCGCCGTCGCTGCCGGTCCAGTAAACGTCAACGCGGTCATTGGGCTGTAGGAAGCCCGAAACACCCGTGCTTACGTTGATGTTAATTGTAAAAGCACGCATTCCGGGCGCTAAACGGGAACGAACACCGGCATCTTCGCCAAAATCGGTGATTTTATGTGGCAGAAGAGGCTCGTCCTTGACTATATTTATCAAAACGGCGCGCGGTTCGGCACCCTCGCCACCAAGCAAATGTTCAAGATCCGAGAATGCGCCTTTTGGCAGGTACTCTTTGGGCCAACCGATAAGTTTAACGTCGTCTGGCTTAAGGAATTGTCCAAAAACGAGGTCTCGTGTTGCCACCGCTACACCGACAAGCTCGATTGAGGGCGCGTTATTTCGGCGCGCTTGCGCTAGTTCTGCCTCTAAACCGGACAGTTGTTGTTGAAACAGGTACGCGGCAGCCCCCGCGAGACCGACACCAATCAATAAAACAAAAGCAAAAACAATACGCATTTTGTATCCTT
>DFBD01000076.1:0-7823 GCA_002367255.1 Rhodobacterales bacterium UBA3089
CTGGGCGAGATGGGCGCGGAACAGCTGCTGGGTATGGGGGACATGCTTTACATGGCTGCCGGCGGTAAAGTTACGCGCGTGCATGGACCATTTGTATCGGACGAAGAGGTCGAAGAGATCGTGAGCTTCCTCAAGACGCAGGGCGAACCGACGTATGTATCCGGTGTTGTTGAGGGGCCAGAAGGCGATGCCGAGGCGAACGTTGATGCGTTGTTGGGTCTTGGTGGAAACACGGGCGGCGAGGATGCGCTTTACGACCAAGCTGTGCAAATCGTGGCGCGGGACCGAAAGTGTTCGACCTCTTACATCCAGCGCAAACTGTCGATTGGCTATAACAAGGCCGCCAAGATCGTTGAAGAGATGGAAGAGAATGGCGTTGTCAGTCAGGCCAACCATGTTGGAAAACGCGAAGTTCTGGTGCCGGAAATTCAATAGTCGCCGATATCCGCTTATGTAAGCATTGGCGGGTTTGAAATTCTGACGGGCAGGTATATGTTGAGTCTATGAAAAGACGTAATTTTATCATGGCGCTTGGCGCCGCTTCTCTGGTTTCGTTTGGCAGCACTGCCAGCGCCCAGAATGCCGTAGTGGACGAGCTGAACGCTTATCTGAACTCTCTGGTTTCCGCGCGGGCGCCTTTTACGCAGGAAAGTGCGGATGGGTCCACTGCTACCGGTACGTTCTATTTGCAAAAACCCGGAAAGATGCGGTTTGAGTATGACGCACCCTCGCCGGCGTTACTGGTCGCGGATGGGCAGGCCTTGGCAATATTTGACAAAAAATCCAATCGTGGCCCGCAGCGGTATCCGCAGTCCAGCACGCCGTTATCACTGCTGACACGGGAAAATATCGACATTACGCGCTCGAAGTTTGTACAAAAACTTGAGGCGGGTTCGACACAGATGCATCTAACGCTGTTTGATCCTGATGAGCCCGGAAACGGGTCTATTAAGATGATTTTTGAACGTAACCCGATGGCACTTGTCGAATGGATTGTCGTTGACGGTTCCGGTTTGGAATCGGTGGTTAAGCTGGGTACGCTGACGACGAATATCTCGCCAAGTAGCGCATTGTTCAGCATTCCGATGACCATCCGGGAACTTGGGCAAGACAACTAAAGCAGGGCTTGTTTTTATAAACGCCAGCGTTCAGAATCGAACGGGAATTGTTTCGACTGGGTGGCGCTTTGAAATACACGAAAACATTGGATACCGCAGACGACACCGCCGCGTTGGCGGTTGCGGTTTCCGCGCATCTTAAGGGTGGCGATTGCTTGCTGTTGTCCGGTCCGGTGGGGGCAGGCAAGACGCATTTCGCACGCTCGATCATTCAGGCGATGATGGCGCGGGACGGCGAGGTAGAAGATGTGCCTTCGCCAACCTTCACGCTGGTACAGGTTTATGAAACCTCGATTGCAGAGGTATGGCACACGGATTTGTACCGCCTTACCCATGTTGATGAGCTGACCGAGTTGGGGCTGGATGACGCTTTTGAAACGGCGATTACGTTGGTGGAATGGCCAGACAGGCTGGGCTCGGCACGGCCTGAGCGGTATCTGGATTTGACGTTCTCCATGCCGGATATAGACTCGGATGTGCGGATGCTGGATTTGGTTTCGGTCGGGGAGGGCTGGAATTGGTTGGACGAGGTTTTTAATAAAGCCGCCAAAACTACTAAACCGGTTTAATGGTGTTAATTTCAGAGGTATATCAATTGTTTAGCCCACAAACGACACCACGCGTTTTTGCCCTGCCTTTAGGGGTCGATTTTTCGCAGGCGTTTGTTGATGGGATATTGGAGCGTCTGAAAGGTCAACCGCCCGAGGCCTTGGCCAAGGTTGTGATCTATGTGAACACCCGCCGCTCGGCACGCGGGATCGAGGCGATATTGGCAAGCAACGGCGCACGCTTATTGCCGGATATTCGCGTGGTAACGGACTTGGCGCAAGACAGGGCGATGCCGCTGGCCGCGCCTATTCCTGCGTTGCGTCGCAAGCTGATAATCGCGCGATTGGTGGCGGCGTTTATTGAACAACAGCCAGATGTAGCCCCGCAATCTGCCGTGTTTGATCTGGCGGATAGCTTGGGCGCGCTGCTCGACAGTTTTCAAGGGGAAGGCTTGGCGATGGATGCGCTCGCGGACATTGAGGTCGGCGGGCAGTCGGAACATTGGGAGCGCTCTAAAAAGTTCCTCGAAATCCTGAACGAATATTGGAACGACCATCGTCCCGACAATGCCCCCGACCCAGAGGAACGCCAACGTGCGGTGGCCCAAGGGTATGCAGTGCTGTGGGCCAAGTCCCCGCCAAAGCATCCGGTGATCGTGGCCGGTTCGACAGGGTCTCGTGGGGCCACGGCGGTGTTTATGCAAGCGGTTGCGGGGTTGCCGCAAGGCGCGGTTGTGTTGCCGGGGTTCGATTTTGATACGCCGCCGAACGCATGGGGGGCGATGGGGGCAGACCATCCGCAATACGGGTTCGGGCATTTGGCCAAGGCGTTGGATTTCCCGTCTGAACCACCACTTTGGACGGAGGTGTCGCCAGCTCAGGTGACCCGCAACAAGCTGGTTTCACTGGCTTTGCGGCCAGCCCCTGTGACGGATCAATGGTTGCAGGAAGGGCCGCATCTGGTCGACGATTTGCCCGATGCGTGCGACGGGATAACCCTGATAGAGGCCCCAAGCCAACGCGCCGAGGCCGAGGCGATAGCCATCCGCTTGCGCCGCGCCGCCGGCGATGGGCAAAAGGCGGCCTTGGTCACGCCTGACCGGGTTTTGGCACGCCGCGTTGCCTCGGTTCTGGCGCGGTGGGATATTTCACCGGACGATTCCGCTGGGCGGCCGTTACCATTGACGCCGCCGGGGGTATTTTTGCGCCGCTTGGTGGCGCTGGTTGGTTCGCCTTTGACGCCGGAAGGGTTGCTGGCGATCTTGAAGCACCCGCTTTGCGGCGGGGTTGCGGGGCGTTCGGAACACTTGCAAATGACGCGAAAGCTGGAGTTGGAAAAGCTGCGGGGCGGTGCGCCGTTTATTGACTGGGTGGATTTGGCGGATTGGGCTGAAAAGGCCGCAGCGACGCGCTGGATCGATGCCATACATGCCGCGTTGTTACCACTTCTAAACGCTGCGTCAGCGATGCCACTGTCAGATTGGATAACCTTGCACCGCAATGTGGCAGAGCGTTTGTCCGGTGGCTTGGATGATGCTGGCCCGCTTTGGGAAAAAGAAGCTGGCGAGGCGGCGTTGAAGGCATTTGCTGCAATGGAGGAGGAATCCGCCTTTGGTGGTGTCCTTCCCGTGGTGCAGTATCGTGCGCTGTTTCAATCGGTCCTAAATGAGAAGGATGTACACGAAAAAGCCTATCTGCCTCACCCAAACATTGCGATTTTGGGAACGCTTGAGGCGCGGGTGCAGTCAGCGGATTTGGTTATTCTGGGTGGCCTGAACGAGGGGATTTGGCCATCATCCCCGCAACCGGATCCATGGATGAGCAGGGACATGCGGCGCCAGATAGGGTTGCCATTGCCGGAGCGTCAAATCGGGCTCTCGGGGCATGACTTTCAGCAAGCGATTGCGGCACGGCAGGTAGTTCTGTCGCGGTCTATCCGTGACGGGGATGCACAGACGGTGGCCTCGCGTTGGGTGATACGGTTATTGAATTTGTTAAGTGGGCTTGGCCCGGTTGGTACAACTGCACTGAACGATATGCGCGCGCGGGGGGGGGATCTGCTGGGTTTGTCAGAAGCCATGAACTTGCCGGAACGGGATGTTGCGCCTGCCGTTCGGCCCTCGCCCAGCCCGCCTATTTCCGCGCGGCCTGATAAATTATCGGTAACGCGGGTCGAGACGTTGATACGTGACCCCTACACAATTTATGCCGAGAAGGTTTTGAAGCTTCGCGCACTGGACCCGCCGGGAAAAGAGGCCGACGCAAGGGAGCGAGGTACAGCTTTGCACAAGGTATTAGAGGTGTTTGTCGAGCGCACCAAAGGCGGGTTGCCGGACGATGCCGAGGCGGTTTTCATCGATGTCGCCCGCGAAGTTTTGGACGAATTTGTGCCATGGCCAAGCGTTCGGCGATTGTGGTTGGCGCGGCTTGGCAAGATCGCGGGCTGGTTCGTTGCGGGGGAACGTGTTCGGCGTGAACGGGCGGGTTTGTTAGCGCAAGAGGTTTCGGGAAAGCGGGCGATGGGTGGGTTCACATTGACTGCCAAGGCGGATCGGATCGATATGCTGGCGAACGGCAGCTTCGCTATATACGACTATAAATCCGGTGGGTTGCCATCGAAAAAGCAGGCGAAAGAGTTCGCAGTGCAACTGCCGCTTGAAGGGGCAATTGCGCAGGCTGGTGGATTTGAGAAAATCGCCAAGGGGAAAATATCGCATCTGGAACTGATCGGTTTAGGTGCTGGTGGCAAAGAGCTGCCGCTGGATTTCACCGATACGGAAATTGATGAAATCTGGGGGCAATTGGGCGTGTTGATACAGGCCTTTGGCTCGGAAAAGATGGGCTATACGGCACATTTGCGGCCCGAACGTATTCAGTATTCCAGCGATTACGACCACCTTTCAAGGTTTGGCGAATGGCAGGATGGCGCCGAATTCGAAGCGGAGGCTATGGAATGAACGCAACCGAAAACGCCTCGGCGGCGCAGGTTCAGGCGGCGATTCCCGTTAACTCGACTTGGGTTTCGGCGAATGCCGGCTCTGGCAAAACGCGGGTATTGACCAACCGCGTGGCGCGGTTGTTGCTGGCCGGTTGTCCACCACAGAAAATCCTGTGTTTGACGTATACGAAAGCGGCAGCAGCGGAGATGCAGAACCGTCTTTTCGGCAGTCTGGGCGCATGGGCGATGAAACCGGATGCGGAACTGCGGGCGGAGCTGGAGGCGTTGGGCGAGGTCAATCTGGGTGCGGACCAATTGCGACTGGCGCGAACGCTGTTTGCCCGCGCGTTGGAGACACCGGGGGGCTTGAAAATCCAGACCATCCACTCGTTCTGCGGGGGGATTTTGCGGCGGTTTCCGCTGGAGGCCGGGGTCTCGCCACAATTTGTCGAGATGGAAGATCGTCAGGCGAAACAGCTGCGGTCCGAGATACTGGAAGAGATTGCGATTGACAGTGGCGCGGTTTTTGACGGCATCGCGTGGCATCTGACGGGTGACGATACGGAGGGATTGCTGGACGGCATTCTGAAACTACGCGCCGGATTCGGAACGTTTGATAATAATGCGATTGCGGCTGCGCTGGGGCATGAGGTAGGGCTGACGGATGACGGTATTCTGACAGCCGTAACGCAGGGGCTAAGCGACGGTGATATTGATCGGCTGGCCAAGGCGATGGCGGCGGGGGCTGCGACGGACCAGAAGCACTCGGTCAAGATTTATCAAGGCATGAAGGTGGGCGCGAGCGAGGCGCTGGACCTCTATGAAACGGTTTTCCTGAAGCAGGACGGAGAGCCGCGCATTGGGTCTTTTCCGACGAAAAAGGTGAAGGACGCGAACCCCTGGGTGCCCGATATGTTGGACACGTTGAAAGCGAAAATGGTGATCGCGCGGGATCAACGGCTGGCGCGATCGGCGTTTGAACGGACGCGGGCGTTGCATGATTTCGCGGGCGAATTTCTGGGCCGCTATGACAAACGCAAAGCACTGTTGGGCAAGCTGGACTTTGAAGACCTGATCGAAAAGACACGGGGCTTGCTGGGCCGCTCAAACATGGCGGCATGGGTTTTGTATCGGTTGGACGGCGGGATTGACCATATTCTGGTGGATGAGGCGCAAGACACCTCGCCCGCGCAATGGGATATCGTGCGGATATTGGCCGAGGAGTTTCACGCCGGCGTCGAGGATCGCGAAACACCGCGAACCGTGTTTGTCGTTGGCGATGAAAAGCAGTCGATTTATTCGTTTCAGGGGGCCGATCCGAAAGCTTTTGGAAAGATGCGGACGTTGTTCCGGGATCGGCTCGCACAGGTTGCACAAACCTTGCATCAGACGGAGCTGTTGTATTCTTTCCGATCCGCCGCGCCTGTTTTGGCGGTGGTGGACAAGGTGTTTACGGGGGATGCGCGCGAAGGGCTGGAAGGCGAGATTTTGCATCGTGCGGTGAAGGATGATCTGCCCGGGCGGGTGGAGCTTTGGCCGTTTGTCGAGAAGCCCGAGAAGCCGGAGGAGAACCCGTGGTACATGCCGGTGGATTCACGCACGCCGGATGATCCGCGTTTGATCTTGGCCGACGCAGTTGCTGCGCGGGTGTCGGGGCTGATTAAGACGCGACACGAGTTGCCGGGGGCCGGGCGGGCGGTGTCCGCTGGGGATTTCTTGATCTTGGTGCAAAGTCGTGGGCCATTATTTCATGCGATCATCAAGGGATTGAAAGCGCACGGCGTCGATGTGGCGGGTGCTGACCGGTTGAAGATTGTCGAAGAGATGGCGGTTAAGGATTTGTTAGCCTTGATGCAGTTTCTGGCAACACCGGAGGATGATTTATCGTTGGCGGCGGCGCTGCGATCGCCGTTATTTGGCCTGTCGGAACGGGATTTATATAAGCTTGCACAGGGGCGGAAGGGCACATTGTGGCAGTCGCTTTGGAACCATCGGGATGATTGGCCCGAAGTGGTCGAGATGCTCGATAAACTGCAAGGGCAGGCGGATTTCATACGACCCTACGATCTGTTGGAACAAGTGTTAACGAAATACGACGGGCGGCGGCAGCTGGTAGCGCGCCTTGGACATGAGGCCGAGGACGGGATTGACGAATTGTTAACGCAATCGCTGCGTTATGAAAGCGTTGAAGCGCCGTTGTTGACGGGGTTCCTGGGCTGGATCAACTCGGACGAGGTTGAGGTTAAACGGCAGATGGACGCTGCTGGTGACCGTGTTCGGGTGATGACGGTGCATGGCGCCAAGGGGCTGGAAGCGCCGATTGTGATTTTGCCGGATACGACAAAACGGGCGGAGGGCTTACATGCGCCGCAGGTGGTTGCGGTTGACGGGCTGCCCGTTTGGCGTGCGGGAACTTCGCCAAAATCGATTGTGGCAGTTGAGGAGTCGCGAAAACAATTGGTCCGCGAGGAGGCGCGGCGGTTGCTATATGTGGCCCTGACACGGGCCGAGCAGTGGCTGATAGTTTGCGGGGCTGGCACGTTGAGCAGGGATGGCGAAAGCTGGTTCCAGCGAGTCGAAACGGCGATGCAGGAATGCGAGGCACAGGGCGTTGCTGCGCCGGATGGGTTGACGGGCGAGGCGCTGGTGCTGGAGCATAACTGGTGCGCCACATCTGTGAAAGCACAACCGGAAATTACGGCCGGTAAGGTGATTTTACCAGAATATATGCAGTCACCCGTGCCATCGCCGGATCGCGTAGATACGATGCTCTCGCCGTCGCAATTGGGTGGTGCGCACGCCTTGGCGGGCGAGGGGGATGACGAGCAGACTGCGATGGAACGCGGCAGCCAAATTCACCAATTATTAGAGGTTTTGCCTGATATTGCGATCGCGGATCGTGCTGATGCGGCGGAACGGATGCTGGATACGGGCAATTGGCGCGAAGTGTTCGACGAGGTTCAAGGCGTGCTGGATGCGCCGGAACTGGCGAAGGTTTTTGACGAGGAGGTTATGGTCGAGGTGCCCGTGACGGCAGGCCTCGGAGCGTTGAACGGGGCGTGGATATTGGGCCGGATCGACAGGTTGGTGATTTCGGATAGCGAGGTCTTGGCCATTGATTTCAAATCCAACCGTCAGGTTCCCAAAACGGCGGCGGATACACCCGAAGCGATTTTACGGCAAATGGGGGCGTATCACGCTGCATTGGCGCAAATTTAC
>DFBD01000076.1:7945-20743 GCA_002367255.1 Rhodobacterales bacterium UBA3089
AACTAAAATGTTTATCCAGGAGAAGCCATATGGCAACCGTAAAAGTTACAGACGCGACATTCGAAGCCGAAGTTGTGAATTCCGATACCCCCGTAATCGTAGATTTCTGGGCGGAATGGTGCGGCCCATGTAAGCAGATCGGGCCAGCTCTGGAAGAACTGTCCGATGAATATGAAGGCAAAATCAAGATCGCCAAAGTGAATGTTGACGAAAATCCCGGCACTCCGAGCCAGATGGGCGTTCGCGGTATTCCGGCATTGTTCATGTTCAGTGGCGGCAAAGTTGTCTCGAACAAAATCGGTGCGGCGCCTAAAGCCAATTTGAAAAGCTGGATCGACGAAAATATCTGATTAGATTTCCGTAGATTTTAGAAAAGGGTCGCGATGTTCGCGGCCCTTTTTCGTTTCTGGGGTTTCGCAGTTGGAATTTCTATGATCGAGTAACACCATAGGGCATATTTGTTTCGAGGCGATAGTATGAGCAGCAATCTTAAAACTGGTGGCCAACTTTTGGTCGAATGTTTGCAAGCGCAAGGCGTGACGCGGGCGTTCGGTGTGCCGGGCGAAAGCTATCTGGCGGTACTCGACGCGTTGCATGATGTGCCGGAAATCCAGCTAATCGGCAACCGGAATGAGGGCGGTGCTGCCTATATGGCCGCCGCGCACGGGCAGCTTACCGGTCAGCCGGGGATATGTTTTGTGACACGCGGGCCGGGGGCAACGAATGCTTCTATCGGTGTGCATACGGCGATGCAGGGCTCCACGCCGATGATCCTTTTCGTGGGGCAGGTCGGTACCGACATGAAAGGTCGCGAGGCGTTTCAGGAGATTGACTACAAAGCGTATTTTGGGACGGTTGCGAAATGGGTGGCCGAGATCGACGATGTGAGCCGCATCCCCGAGATCATGGCGCGGGCCTTTGCAACGTCGCAGTCCGGAAGACCCGGTCCGGTGGTTGTTGCACTGCCCGAAGATGTACTGACCGATTTCACCAATGCGAGTCCCGGACCGAAGGTGATGGTGCCGGAGGCCTCGGCTGGCGCCTCGGCGGTTGCGGGTATTCGGGAAGTTCTTGAAAGGGCCAAGAGGCCGTTGGTCATCGTCGGGGGCGGCGGTTGGAATGCCGCGGGGCGTGCGGCGTTCAAGACGTTTGTCGAGGCAAACCATTTGCCTGTGGCCTGCGCGTTTCGGTTTCAGGATATACTGGATAATAACTCGCCAAGTTACATCGGTGATGCGGGGCTGGGCAAATCGCCTGCAATGCTGAAAGCCTTGAACGAGGCGGATGTGATCTTTGCGGCGAACATTCGGTTTGGCGAAAATACGACTGACGGGTATGCGCTTTTTGACGTGCCAAACATGAAGGCAACGCTGATCCACAGCCATATTTCCGATGATGAGTTGAACAAGATTTACACAGCGGATTTACCCGTGCATGCAGGGCCGAACGAGCTGTTCGCGGCACTGAACGACACAGTTATTGATGCCCCTTGGGCGAAGAATACCGCGCAGGCACGAGTGGATTTTCTTACTTCTATCGAAATTCCGGCGCAGCCCGGTGGCGTGGATATGGGGGCTATCATTCGCTTCCTTCAGGCCGATTTGCCGGACGATGCGATTCTGACGAATGGCGCGGGTAATTTCGCTATTTGGCACAACAAGTTTTTCCTTTATGGCGACAAAGCGCGGTTACTTGCCCCTCAATCCGGTGCGATGGGTTACGGCTTGCCAGCCGCGATTGCCGCCAAAGCCGAACATCCTGACCGTATGGTCGTTTGCATCGCTGGTGACGGGGATTTTCAGATGAATTGCCAAGAACTGGGTGCCGCGATGCAACACGGCATTGCGCCGATTGTGTTGATTGTGAACAACGGCACCTATGGCACGATCCGTATGCATCAGGAACAGAATTATCCGGAACGGGTCAGCTTTACCGATATCAAAAACCCCGACTTTGTGGCATTGGCGAAGGCCTATGATTTCCACGCCGAAAAAGTTACGGATACCGAACAGTTTTTCGATGCTTTCGTGCGGGCTAAACAATCCAAAACCGGCGCAGTGCTCGAGCTGATCGTTAGCGCCGAATCTCTTACCCCTCGTGCGACGCTTTCGGATTTACGCACGCAAGGGTTAGCTAAACAGGAGGCCTAAAATGGCTGAATTTAATCGTATTCTCATCACTGGTGCGGCGGGCAGCCTTGGTACACATCTGCGCCATGGTTTGAAACATCTGACCACGCATATGCGCCTGGTGGACCGTGTGGACATGGGCGAGGCTGCCGAGGGCGAGGAGCTGATCGTCATGGACCTGTCTGACCGCGAGGCCGCGTTGGAAATCACCAAAGACGTGGATATCATCATCCATTTCGCCGGTGTCCCGCGCGAGCAGAGCTTTGATGAAATTATGACCGACACTATCCCCGCCGCTTATCACATGTATGAAGGCGCGCGGCTGTATGGGGCGAAGCGGGTGGTCTACGCCAGTTCGATCCACGCGGTTGGGTTTAGCGAAGTTGACAGCGTGCCTGACACCGAAAGCCGCCATCGCCCCGATACGTTCTATGGCATGACCAAGTGCTTTATCGAAGACCTCGGGTCGTTGTATTGGGACAAGTGGGGGATTGAATCGGTGAACCTGCGGATTTGTTCGTGCTTCCCGGAACCTGCCGACCGCCGGATGTTGTGGAGTTGGTTGAGCTTTGATGATTGTGTGCGCCTGACGGAGGCGGCGATGACCACGCCTCGTGTGGCGTTCTCGGTGATTTATGGCACTTCGGATAACGCGCAACGTGCGGTTTCAAATGATCGGGTGACGCATATTGGCTATCGCCCGAAGGACAGCGCTGATGGGTATGCGGAAAACATTCTGGCCACCACGGAACGGCAAGACCCGAACGCCCGCGTGGCGCGTGTGGTAGGCGGTTGGTTTACGAACCATCCGCATCCCGACGATGAACCTGCCGATGAAAGCTGATGTTGTCATATGCGGCGGCGCTGTCATGGGCAGCGCGGTTGCATATTTCCTGAAGGAGCTGGGGTTTGACGGTTCGGTTCTGGTGATCGAGCGCGATAGCACTTATGCGCAATCTTCCACGGCACTTTCAGCCAGCGGTATACGGCAGCAGTTTTCCAGCCCGCTGAATGTGAAAATCAGCCAGTTCGGGGCGGGGTTTATCAAGGGCGCGAAGGATCGTTGGGGCGTGGATTTGAACTTGCGCGAGAATGGGTATTTGTATCTGGCAAATACGCCTGAGGGCGCACAGGTTCTGCGCGAAAATCATGAGGTACAGGTAGGCGAGGTCGCGGATACAGTCCTGATGGACCGTGCCACCTTGGCTGAAAAGTTTCCGCATTTGCGGCTGGATGATATTCTGCTTGGCGCCCACGGGCAATCCAATGAGGGGTGGTTTGACGGTGTCGGGTTGATGCAAGGGTTGCGGACGGGCGGCTATATTCAAGACGAGGTTGTCGGGATTGATTTGGAAAAAGGCAAGGTTTCTAGCGTCAAGCTGGCCTCGGGGCGCGCGGTGGAATGTGGCGTTTTTGTCAATGCAGCGGGACCGCGCGCGGCACTGGTCGCCGGAATGGCAGGGATAGATATTCCGGTGGAACCGCGCAAACGCACGAACTTTCTGTTTGACTGTATGGAGGCACCAGTTGGGGGCCTGCCCTTGATGATTGACCCGACCGGTGTTTGGTGCCGACCCGAGGGTGGCCATTTCCTGACAGGATGTGTGCCGGCTGATGACCCCTTCGTTGCTTTTGACGATTTCGAACCACGCCATGCGGAATTCGAAGAAATCATCTGGCCTGCCCTCGCAGCGCGTTCAAAAAACTTCGAGGCGATCAAACTTATCCGCTTTTGGTCGGGGCATTACGCCTATAATACACTGGACCAGAACGCCGTCATTGGCCCGCATCCTGATATCCCGAATTTTCTGTTTGCCAACGGGTTTTCGGGGCATGGGTTGCAGCAGGCTCCGGCGGTTGGGCGGGCTTTGGCTGAATGGGTTTGCCATGGCGAATACCGTAGCCTTGATTTTTCGCCGCTGGGATATGAACGTATAACCACGAACACCCCCTTGTTGGAGCATTGCATAATATGAACTGGACCTCCCCGACCCCTAATCGCCTTTATGGTGTCAATGATGTCACGTGGCCGGCTGTTGAGCAGCGTTGCCTTGGGCCTTTTGTGCTTCGATTTGGCGGTGGCGGCGGGCAACGGGTCTCGTCCGCATCATTGTGGGATGACCGGTTTAAGGACAGGGATATTGGCGCGGCGGAACAGGCAATGGAGGCCATGGACCAGCCATTGTTATTTATGATCCGCGACAACGATCAGGCGTTAGATGCGGCGTTGGAGAAACGCGGGTACTTCGTCAAAGATCCGGTGACGTTGTTTGCGGGCTCGTCTGCGCGTTTGGCAGAACATGACCCCAAAGGGTTGGCTGTTATCGATGCGTCGGAACCTATGGCCTTGATGGCCGATATTTGGAAATCTGGCGGGATCGATGCCGCTAGATTGGATGTTATGCGCCGCGCAATCGGCCCCAAAGCCTGTTTTCTTGGTCGGGCGGATGATCAGCCCGCCGGGGTCGCTTATGCCGCTTGCGATAAGGATATCGCCATGCTGCATGCACTGGAAATCTTGCCCGATATGCGCCGCAAGGGGGCGGCATTGCAGATGATGGGCGCGATGGGGGCGTGGGCGTTGCGCAATGGTGCGACGACCTTCAGCCTTGTTGTGCTAACTAAAAATGACGCTGCGTGTGGGCTTTACGAGAAGCTCGGGATGGTCAAGATTGGCCAGTATCATTATCGCAAAAAGGAATCCTCATGACCGATCTACCAACCGCCCTGAACCTGCCCGTCGTTGACCCGCTGCCCGAAGGCACGGCGAAATTCTTCCGCATATGCGAGGAAAAATTGGGATTGGTACCCAATGTACTGGTTTCCTATGCCCATAACATCGATAAGCTGAACGCTTTTTCGGGGATGTATAACGACCTGATGCTAGGCGATTCCGGACTGTCAAAACTGGAACGCGAGATGATTGCAGTTGCTGTTTCCTCTGTTAACCGGTGTTTCTATTGCCTGACCGCCCACGGCGCGGCGGTGCGCGAATTGTCAGGTATGCCGGAACTGGGCGAGGCCTTGGTGATGAACTATCGTGCTGCTAATTTGGATGCACGCCAACGCGCGATGCTGGATTTTGCGGTGTTAATGACCGAGGCCAGCTACCGGATAGAGGAAAGCGACCGCCAGGTTTTGCGCGATGCGGGGTTCAGCGATGCGGATATTTGGGACATCGCGGCGGTGGCGAGTTTCTATAATATGTCCAATCGCATGTCCTCGGCTATTGCGATGGAGCCTAATCCTGAATACCACGGGCAGGCACGGTAAAAAGAGAGGCGCATCATGGCGGTCGTCACAGCTACGGGAGTCGAGGTTCGCGTGGGCAACAAGCGGTTGTTGCACGACGTTGACCTGCGGATTGAAGCTGGTGAAATCGTTACCGTGATAGGCCCGAACGGAGCGGGGAAGTCCACGTTGCTGAAGGCTATAATCGGGGCGATGCCGATTAGTGCAGGGCGGATTGATAAGCGTCCGGGTTTGCGGATTGGCTATACGCCGCAAAAAATCCATCTGGAAAAAACGATGCCAATTACGGTGGCGCGGTTTTTGGCATTAGCGGGGCGGTTACCCAAGGGTGCGCGGGCGGATGTTTTGGATAAGACTGATGTAAGTGATTTGCGTGATGCGCAAATGGCGGACCTTTCGGGTGGTGAACTCCAACGGGTGCTGTTGGCTCGTGCATTGTTGTGCAAACCAGATTTGTTGATTCTAGATGAACCTACGCAAGGGTTGGACCAACCTGCCGAAGCGCGGTTTTATCGCCTGTTGGCCGAGGTTTGCAAAGAAACCGGTGCGGCGGTGTTGATGGTCAGCCATGATCTTCACGTCGTGATGGCGCAGTCGGATCAGGTGGTTTGCCTGAACGGTCATGTGTGCTGTTCCGGCGCACCGGCGCATGTCTCGGCTGACCCGAGCTACAAGGAACTGTTCGGCGCACGCGCAGAACTGGCGCTTTACGAACATCACCACGACCACTCGCACGAAGGGCATTCACATGATTGATGATTTCCTTTTGCGCGCCCTGATCGCGGGGGTGGTGATCGCACTGGCGGCGGCCCCGCTAGGGTGTTTGGTCGTTTGGCGGCGTATGGCATATTTTGGCGATGCAACGGGGCACGCAGGCCTGCTGGGGGTGGCACTTGGCCTCGCGCTTGGTTTGCCGATGACGCTGGGTGTGGCGATGCTGGCAGGCGCGATGGCGCTGGTGGTTACCTATATGATGCAGCGTGGCGATTATGCCGTGGATACGGTGCTGGGGGTTTTTGCGCACTCGGCACTGGCGATCGGGTTGGTTGCGGCCTCTCTTCTGCCGGGGGTTCGACTTAATCTGATGGATACATTGCTGGGCGATATCCTGTCCGTTTCGTGGGCTGATATTGCCATGATTTCGTTGGGTTCTGCGGCCATTCTGGGCGTCATGGCATGGCGCTGGCGCAGTCTGTTGAATGGCACGCTAAGCCCCGAGTTGCTGGTGGCCGAGGGGGGCTCGCTAATGTGGGACCGTTTGATTTTCACCTTAACATTGGCCCTGTTCGTCGCCTTGGCAATGAAGCTGGTCGGGGTGCTATTGATCACCGCGATGCTGATTTTGCCAGCGGCAGCGGCGCGACCCCTGGCGCGCTCACCTGAACAAATGGCTGTGTTTGCCGGTGTCATCGGTGTGGCCGCTGTGGCTGCGGGGCTTGGGTTTAGCTGGGTCACGGATGCCCCTGCCGGCCCGTCTATTGTTGTTATGTCGAGTGTCGCTTTCATTCTATCGAACCTCGTAAAGTCACTCAAAAACTAGGATTACCCAGATGCGCACCGGCTTTATTTTTCTAACTTTGGCTTATGTTTTAAGCCAGTTCTACCGGGTGTTTCTGGCGGTACTTTCACCGGTCCTAAATCAGGACATTGGTGCGACTGCGGCGGATTTGTCACTGGCATCAGGCCTGTGGTTCGGGGTCTTCGCTGCGATGCAGATACCCGTTGGTTGGGCGCTTGATCATGTCGGCCCGCGCTGGACGGCGGCAATTTTGCTGGCGATTGGCGGTGGCGGGGGCTCTGCGTTGTTCGCAATGGCGCAAAACCCTGCGGATGTGCAAATCGCAATGGGCTTGATCGGGGTCGGGTGCTCGCCTGTATTAATGGCCAGCTATTACATCTTTGCGCGGCTTTACCGACCAGCAATGTTCGCGACCTTGGCAGGGATAATTCTCGGGGTTGGAACGGCTGGAAATCTGGCAGGGTCTGCGCCGCTGGCCTTGGCTGTTGAAGCGCTCGGATGGCGTGAGAGCCTGTGGGGTATGGTAGTCGTCAGCCTTGTGGTGGCCGCTGGAATGGCCGTTTTTGTCAAGGATCCAGCGAAGGTCGAAGCGGATAAAGATGTGCCTAAAGGCAGCTTGTTGGACATCTTGAAGATGCCGGCATTGTGGCTGATTTTCCCGCTGCTTATGGTTAATTACGCGCCCGCCGCCGGTATTCGCGGGTTGTGGGCCGGACCGTACCTAAGCGATGTGTTTGGCATGGATGCGAGCGGTATCGGGGGGATCACCTTCTGGATGGCAGTCGCGATGATGGCCGGCAGTTTTGCTTACGGGCCGATGGATCGTATATTTGGTACCCGTAAATGGGTGATTGTTGTCGGGAACCTGCTGGGGGCGCTCTGCCTGTTTGGGTTGTGGATGTTTGGTGATAACTCGGTGATGACCACCGCCATTCTGCTGTTCGGCATCGGCCTTTTCGGCCTGTCATTCCCGTTAATGATGGCACACGGCCGCAGCTTTATTCCCCCGCATCTACTTGGGCGAGGCGTGACGCTGTTGAACCTGTTCAGCATCGGCGGAGTCGGCTTGTTACAATGGATCACCGGTCGCATGTATGTGGCATCGAGTGCAGAGGCAAACAGTGCCGCCGCGCCCTATCAAAGCTTGTTTTTGTTCTTTGCGGTACTGCTATTGGTCGGCGCGGTGATCTATTCGTTCAGCGAAGACCGGACCGACTAAGCCGCGTGATTTTTATCGAGTTCGTGGAAGTATCCGACCAGAAAATCGATGAAGACTCGCAGGGTTGGTTGGGTGAATTTGCCTTCGGGATAAATGGCGTGAATGTTTAGATGCTGTTCCGGAAGGTTTTCAAGGATGGGCACAAGGCGACCTTTAACGATGGCATCTTCGATAATAAAGCTGGGCAAACGGGCGATTCCGAGGCCAGATTCAGCCGCACGAAGTAGCGATCCGCCGTTGTTAACCGTCAAACGACCAACAGCACGAACTTGGCGCTCCTCGCCGCTGGGGGCGGTTATGTTCCACGAGTTTCCGGTTGATAAGTTAGAGTAATGCAGCAAGTGATGGCTGGCCAGATCATCGATGGTTTCCGGTGTGTTGTTAGAATCGAGATACCCGCGCGAAGCAACCAAATGCATGGTGGTTTCCGACAGTTTGCGCGCGCGCATGCTACTATTGACCAGATGACCAATACGGATCGCGACATCAAAGCCCCCGGCGATGATCTCGACATAGGTGTCGTCCAACGCCATATTTATCGACACATCGGGGTATTTTTGCAAGAATGCGCTGATGGCACGGGACAGTTGATTTCTGCCCAGGTCGACCGGCGCGGAAATTCGCAAAGCACCTTTCGGCGTGTCTTGCATCGCGGTGACCATTTCATCGGCAGCACGGGCATCGGCAAGGACGGCGACGGCGCGACGGTAATAGGAAAGGCCAAGTTCCGTTGGCGATATCCGCCGTGTTGTGCGGTTTAACAGGCGAACGCCAAGTCGGGCTTCCAGGCCGGAAATATGCTTTGATACCGCAGATTTCGAGATACCCAATATTTTGGCCGCATGGGTGAAGCCATCCTGCTCGACAACAGTAACGAACGCTTCCATTTCACTTAGACGATCCAAGATAAGTCCCATTATTTTCAATTGGGGAATTATAGGTACCGTTGGTGAATACTGTCAAATATAAATGCGATATATGAAATGTACATAAGGTGTTAGATGCAGCTTCGCAGTTGTACTTCGTACCGGTTTGCCATGGCTTGCACCTCGTTTGCGACGCTAGTCAACCACGCTTTGCTTGCGTAGCTTCCACGCGAAAATCCGGTTTGGCCTTCATGATAAGCCAGATACTGACTGTACGCATCGTTTTTCGCGATGCCGAGGCGGCGGTTGGAAATGTTCATGTACCAGCCGATAAAGTCGGTGACGTCTCCGAAATCATCTCGGTCCGCGCGGCGGTTGCCGGTTTCGTCGCGGTACCAGTCCCACGTGCCGTCAAGCACCTGACCATAGCCATAGGCCGTCGAAATACGGCCGTTCGGAATGACCCACAGGATGTATTTCTTCGAGGTTTTGGCGCGGCGCGTATAATTGGATTCTTTCCAGATCGTCGCCATTTGGACATGGACCGGCACGCCCCAAGTTGCCTCGCTACGGCGCAAATCCCGCAACCAACCGCGCTTTTGGTCCAGCACGGAACACGCATCGGTTTGATTGACCGGAGGGCCGGAACTGCCCGCACAGGAGCCCAACACGAATACCAAAAGGAGTGCGAAAATACGCATCTGTATGCCTCAAGTTTTACTGCCCGGATATTTTTATCCTTGTTGCGGACTACAGAATCGTATTTCCAGACGAAAAGCAAGAAAATCCTATGTGATCTTCAGGTCTTTGGCTTCTTGCGCGGTAAGTTGCTCACCCTGTTTGCGCTTCAAAAGGATTTCACGGGCGCGGGCGTATGTGTCATCTTGCCAGAAGATCATACAGCCGTTGCAGCCCTTGCCGCAGCATCCTTCGGTGCCAACGCGGTTAGTTTTGAAGCGGCGTTCATTTGGGTCTTCGCCGATGGATTTCGCCAAAGCATCGCGGCGTTTTTCGTAGTTAGCATCGTCGCGCTTGTCCGAGACTTCCAGATTTTGCACCAACTTGTCAAACTTCACACGGTTCCATTGTTCTTCATTCAGGGCTTTTTCCTTGCGAAGCACCGTGAAAGCGGGGAAGCGGGTTTTCAACGTATCGATGTCTTCGTGATCGAACAGTTCGAACGGAATGCGGATGGTGGTCTGCGCCCCTCCATGCACCACGTCCATACGTTTATCATTGGCAGCGTTTTCGAAATCGTAAAGGCGCAGCAACATGGTTTCACGGTTTACGGGGGACACAAAATCCAGCACCTCGCCTGCCTCTAGTTTGTTCTTCACGTCGACCAGAAACGCGTCGTCGGTGACTTCCTTAACCACGCCGGCAAATTCCCACTGGGCCATGGATGCCGTGTTTTCATAATCGTGTGCATAGTTGCTTAGCCGCCCGTCATGGAACGCAAGTGTGTAACCACGGTTCCCAACCGACTCCAGCTCGCGCATGTATTTGCGCGCGTCCCAACTTTCGGGATCATCGTAATAATCGTCAATTGCCATGCGATACGCCCGCGCCACGACGGCCACATAGTATTCAGACTTCCCGCGCCCCTCGACCTTCAAGGAATCCACGCCGATGCGCAGGTATTCATCCAGCTTGGGCATGATGCACAAATCGCGCGAATTCAGGATATACGAACCCCGCCCGTCTTCCTCTATCGGCATCAGCTCGCCGGGGCGGCAACCTTCTTCCAGCAGGAATTCAAACATGTCTTTGTTATCTTCGTTTATATCGAGGTCCTCGATCGTGCCGTCCTTCATCCGCATACGCACGTTGTAATTCCAACGGCACGAATTGGCGCAGTTGCCTTGATTGGCCCCGCGTTCCGCCATGAAATTCGACAGAAGGCAACGACCCGAATAGGTCATGCACATGGCACCATGCACGAAGGCCTCTAGCTGCACATCAGGGCATTTCTCGCGAATTTCGGTCAACTCGTTGAAAGAAACTTCGCGGGCCAGAACCACCAGCTCTGCCCCTTGGGATTCCCAGAATTTGACCGACAGCCAGGACGAAACATTCGCTTGGGTGGAGATATGCAACGGCAGTTCCGGCGCGTGTTCCTTGACGAACTGGAAAATACCGGGGTCTGCAATAATCAAACCATCAGGGTTAACCTTGCGGATCGTATCGATGTATTCTTCCAGCTTCGGCACGTCTTTGTTGTGCGAAAACAGGTTCAGCGTTAGGTAGGCGCGTTTGCCGTGGGCGTGGCAAAACTCCACCCCCTCGATCACATCTTCAAGCGAGAACTGGGATTTGGTTCGCAAGCTCATATCGGGTGTACCCAGATACACAGCATCCGCGCCGTAAAGCACTGCCATTTTCAGCTTACGCAAATTGCCCGCAGGCATCAGCAGTTCGGAACGTCTTGTCATGTCGTTAACCTATATCAGAAACGCCAACAGCACGGGTATCACGAGTATTGACATGAAGGTCGAAACTACGACAAGCCCCGCCACCTGATCCGCATCGGCATTGTATTTTTCAGCGAGCATATAGGATGTAACCGCCACCGGAGTCGAGACCTGAACAATAAGTACCCCAAGCGCTATGAAAGGTAGGGCTGCAATCGTTCCGATAGCCAAAGGAACCGCGATACAGATAACGTATTTCGCGGCTGAAAGCCAAATCGCACGGCTAAATGTGCCGGGCTTCAGGCGGGCCAAGGCTACGCCCAGTGTGATCAACATCACCGGAATTGCGATTTGCCCGATCAGATCAAGGGTGTTGACAGTCCAAACCGGCAAGGTCCAACCTTGCACCAAAAACAGGCCGCCAAAGACGGTGGCCCAGACGATAGGTTCCTTGAGGGCCGCTTTGGGAGAGCCACCGGAAACGACCCAAACCCCGACCGTGAAAGACAAAAACGCCATAACCGCGAAAACAACGACTGCGTAATCAAATCCAACCGGTCCAAAGGCGAACAGTGCCAGCGGCAAGCCAAGATTTCCGGTGTTCCCGAAGGTTAGGGGTGGCAGGAAGGTTCGCGTGTCCAGCCGTGCCATTTTGATGACCAGAAGTGCAATCAGGGCGACGACGATATAGGTCAGCAAGGAGGCGATGGCGGTGTTACGCAGAACCTCGGGGTCAATCTCGGTTTTCATCAGAGAGACGAAAATCAGGGCAGGGACGGATAGGGTCATTGTCAGGCGCGTGACGAACTCTACCCGATATTCCCATCCCATTTTAACCCATATCACGCCGATTCCGGCGAGGATAAATACTGGCGCGACGGTTTGGAGAACTTGAAGAATGAGGTTCATGCGACTACCTTTATACTGTTCGCAGTATTTCAGCTGCTGTGGACAGGAAGTCAACCTACCTGTAAGAGAGCGGTTCTGAAATTGAAGGTTAATGAAATGTTGAAAAAGTCGGCAAAATTTTCGTTAGGACAGGTGGTTAAGCACCGCGTCCACCCGTTCCGCGGTGTGGTCTTCGATATTGATGCGACTTTTGACAACACGGACGAGTGGTGGGAATCTATTCCCGAAGATATTCGGCCCGTGAAAGACCAGCCGTTCTATCACTTGCTGGCCGAAAACGACATGTCCTACTATGTGGCGTATGTTTCCGAGCAGAACCTGTTGCAGGACGATAGCGGTGAACCCGTCGACCATCCTGAAGTGGCCGAGATGTTTGGCCCGCTTACTGATGGCAGGTACGATGTTGGCGGGCAGATGCATTAGGGGGGCACCCGCCCTGTTCGGTTGGGCCGTGCCTCGCTTCGCTCGGATGAGTATTTTTGCAAAGAAGAAA
>DFBD01000067.1 GCA_002367255.1 Rhodobacterales bacterium UBA3089
TGATATCGACAGCCTGCCGGAGATTACCGAGGCTCAGGCGTTGGGGTTTCTTGAGGCGGCCATGGCGCTGATCCCAGAGCGCCTTCACCCGGTCAGGCTTGATGTCGGTGGTGGTGACAAACCCGCTCTCGGTCAGGCTCAGGAAGGCACGGAACCTGCGATCGGGGCTGCCCTTGCCTGGCTGCCCAATGCCGATCTCGACTATGACAGCTGGATGCGGGTCGGCATGGCGCTGAAAGGCGCGCTTGGCGAGGCAGGCACCGATCTATTTGCCACCTGGTCAGCACAGGCAGGGAAGAACGATGCGGCGTTCACCGACAAGTCCTGGGCCGGGTTCAAGCCTATCAGTATCGGCGCGGGTACGATCTATCATCTCGCCATGGAGCGGGGCTGGAAGCCCGATGCTGCCCTCGTGCTGGATGGGTCGGTTGAACTGGATCCGGTGCATCCGGCCGCCGGGTTGCTGGCGGCGATGGCGGGGGAGGATGAAAGCGGGCAAACTGAGCAATCCCTGTCTGAGTGGCGTCCCAAGCAATTACCATTCGATCTGACAGTTCCGCCCGGCCTGGTCGGAGAATTGACCGCCTACATGTTGAAAACGGCGCGTCGCCCACAACCCTTGCTGTCGCTCGGTGCAAGCCTCTGTGCCATCGGAGCGTTGATGGGGCGCAACTACCGCACCGAAAGCAACCTGCGTTCGAACCTGTACATTGTTGGCGTTGCGGATTCCGGGTCTGGCAAGAACCATAGCCGGGAGATCGTGAACGAACTTTTCGTAGCGGCAGGCCTCAGTCATCACCTGGGCGGCAACAAGATTGCTTCCGGTTCGGGGCTTCTGACGGCTGTTCATCGCCAACCTGCGATCCTGTTCCAGATCGATGAGTTCGGGATGTTCCTGGCTGCAGCTGCTGATCGTCGCAAAAGTCCACGCCACATCACCGATATTCTGGACAACATGACCGAGCTTTACACCGCGGCTGGTGGGATTTTCCTTGGAGCGGAATACGCCAACCGCGATGGCCAGAACGACCGAAAGGATATCAACCAGCCCTGCGTTTGCGTTTATGGCACCACGACGCCACTGCATTTTTGGGGTGCATTGCAAGGGGCCAATGTGGTTGATGGCTCTCTCGCACGCTTCATCGTGTTGCCGACCGAAGACGATTACCCGGAAGAAAACACGGCTACCGGACAACGACTGTCGCCTCACTCATTGGTGGCGGGTCTGGCAGCAGTTGCTGCAGGGGGCACCGGTCCCGTCCGTGGTAATCTTGCTGGGAAAACCTCTGGGTTGGAAACAGCTATCAATCCCACGGTTGTGCCCTTGCAGGACGAGGCGCGTGGCATTTTTCACGCTCTCAGCCAATCGATCACCGCAGATCTACGGCAAGCAAAAGGGACGACGTTCACACCCATTCTGGCCCGGATTGCCGAAAATGCGCAGAAAATCGCGTTGGTCGTCGCGGTTGGTAGAAACCCCGCAGCTCCACGGATCAGCATGCAAGATGCAAATTGGGCGATAGTTTTTGTACGCCATTTTGCCATGCGCACCATGCTCGACGTGGACCGGCATGTTGCTGACAATGAAACGGATCGCAATCACAAGAGGGTGCGCGATATCATCCGCAAGGCAGGTAAAGCCGGGCTGACGCTGACCGACGTCGTTCGCAAGACGCAATACCTTGAAAAGCGCAAACGGGATGAGATTCTGGTGGCCCTTATCGAGGCAAAGCAAATTGAAACGGCTCAGCGCCCCTCTACCACCAAGTCAGCGCGAACCTATCGCAGCCTGGAATTGGCACGATGAAACATTCGGATTTGCAAGTTCTCGAATCCTTCAAAACATCCAAATTTGGCAAGCGCATGAAAAACAACAGAAAAACCGAATCTTTCAATCATTCAATCTTTCAACGGGGGTATGTCTGGGGGGAGTGGGGAACGAGGGTTTGGGGGTTTTACAGGGGTAGTATAGAAAGATTGAATGATTTGAATTATTATACATTATATATACAATACAGATACTTACGCTCTCGAATCTTTCAAATCCAAAATTTGATATTTTGAAAGATTCCCCGGTTCGGCTTTGTCGAGACGATCAGATCAGACCTGACCCCCTTTTCGGGTTCGGGCGACCGCCATCCTCACCCGATTGCGATGCCGCCCCGACCGCCCAACCCCGAAAGGAGGTCGCCATGACCCATTCCTCTGCGCCTGCGGGCACAGTTTCACCAACACCTACCCCAATGGACCGCACTCTGCTGGCCATCGATCTCGGCACCACCACCGGCTGGGCCCTGAGATCCCCCGGTGGCTTGATCACAAGCGGCACGGTCAGCTTCCGCCCCAGCCGTTACGATGGCGGTGGTATGCGGTATCTGCGGTTCCAGAATTGGCTGGCCGAGATGGATAGGCTCAGCGGGCCGATCGCAACGATTTTCTACGAGGAGGTCAGACGACATATCGGCACCGACGCGGCGCATGTCTTTGGTGGGCTGATAGCTACGCTGACATCCTGGGCTGAACTACGGGGAGTTCCGTACGGAGGAGTGCCGGTCGGCACCATCAAGAAATTCGCCACCGGCAAGGGTAATTCCAACAAGGCGGCAATGATCGCAGCAGCCCGTGCCAAAGGCTTCAGCCCAACGGACGACAACGAGGCAGATGCTATCGCAATCCTGCTCTGGGCCATTGAAACCCGGGGAGGCATGGCATGACCGGCATGAGCTTCTCCCCACGCGGCTTTGGCGGCACCCGGCGCAACCCCGATCAGGTCAAACGTGATGGTTGGAAGGAACAGGGTTTGCTGGCG
>DFBD01000274.1 GCA_002367255.1 Rhodobacterales bacterium UBA3089
CGGTCGGGCCAGAGATAATCAGCGGAGTCCGCGCTTCGTCGATCAGGATGGAGTCGACTTCGCCAACGATGGCGAAATAGTGGTCGCGTTGCAGGATCTATTTCAGATCGGAACGCATGTTGTCGCGCAAGTAATCAAAACCCAGTTCGTTATTCGTGGCGTAGGTTACGTCCGCGTCATAGGCCAGCTTCTTTTCAGGCTCCTGCATTCCCGGGATGGCAACACCGTAGCTCAGGCCGAGGAAGTTATAAACGTTTCCCATCCAGTCTGCGTCGCGTTTGGCCAGATAGTCGTTGACGGTAACCACATGCACACCGCGCCCCGTCAGGGCGTTCAGGTAAACAGGCAGGGTCGCCATCAGGGTTTTACCCTCGCCGGTTTTCATTTCCGAGATGTTGCCTTGGTGCAGGAATATCCCGCCCATTAACTGCACATCGAAAGGACGCAGGCCCAAGGTCCGCACGGCGGCTTCGCGGGCATTGGCGAAGGCTTCGGGTAGTAGGTCGTCAAGGGTTTCCCCGGCCGCTAGACGGTCTTTGAATTCTTGTGTTTTGGCTTTGATGCCATCATCCGACAGGGCTTGGAATTCGGGTTCCAGTGCGTTGATTTTGTCAACAAGCGGCTGCGTTGCTTTAATTTTGCGATCATTCGGAGTGCCAAAAACTTTTTTGGCAATTGCGCTTATACCCAGCATTAAATACCCGTCTTTCTTCCTGTCATGTCCGCACGATTCCGCCGAACTGTTCAATTCCTTTGGTTTGCCACCGTATCCGGTGACGCAAGTGCTTGTTTAGCTGTCTGTGAACGCGTAAATGGACTCGTATGACAGCCTGCACCCAAAGGGTCGGAATTGATGTAAGCGGCGCGTTCGGCAGTGTCAACGGCACCTCGCAAATGGGTGGGGTAACAAATTGGTAATAAAGCGCGATTTTCGCGCACTAACGGGAGAATATATATGCGTAAT
This sequence comes from Rhodobacterales bacterium UBA3089, assembly GCA_002367255.1. Lineage (GTDB taxonomy): Bacteria > Pseudomonadota > Alphaproteobacteria > Rhodobacterales > Rhodobacteraceae > NORP23. The sequence goes on from DFBD01000274.1 coordinate 965, forward strand.
CTACTGGCTGCGGGCGCTATTGCCTGCTTTGCTGCGACACCGCTATTGGCACAGGATGCAGAAGTTAATGCTGAAACGGTCGTTGCCGTTGTGAACGGGACCGAGATTACGATGGGTCATGTGATCCTGTTGCGTACGCAATTGCCGGAACAATACCTAAGCGCACCGGACGATATTTTGTTTCAAGGTATTCTTGAGCAGCTGATTGATCAGACGCTGTTGGGTGAAACGATTGAGGACGATACACTTGAGTTGCGTTTGACATTGGAAAATGAATCTCGTGCCTTGCGGGCTGCGATTGCAATTGACGGTGTTATCAGTCTGCCGTTATCGGAAGAAGCCATCGCGGTAGCCTATGACGAGACTTACGGCAACCTGCCCGCCGAGCCTGAATTCAACGCCAGCCACATTTTGGTCGAAACTGTGGAAGAGGCAGAAGTCTTGATCGTGGCGCTTAACGACGGTGCAGATTTCGCCGAACTGGCCAAGGAAAAATCAACCGGCCCATCCGGACCCAACGGTGGCGAGCTGGGCTGGTTTGGCCTTGGTATGATGGTCGCCCCTTTTGAAGAGGCGGTTGTGGGTCTGGAAGTTGGCCAGATTTCAGGCACTGTGCAAACGCAGTTCGGGTGGCATGTTCTAATTTTGAACGACAAACGTGATGTTCCGCCGCCAGCGCTGGAAACGGTTATTGGTGAAATCACGCAGTCACTTCAGCAGGTTGCACTTGATGCGAGAGTCAATGAATTGCGCGGCGGTTCAAGTGTTGAAACTATGGTCGAGGGAATTGATCCCGCTGTGATGAAGAACCTCGAATTGCTCGATCAGTAAAGGATTGCCGTTATGTCTGATATTTCGCCCTTAGCCCCCAAAGGCGGGTTTCCGAAGCTACCTGTAATTGATGGCGTGCGTTTCGCCGCTGTCGAGGCTGGGGTGAAATATCAAGGCAGGCTGGACGTTATGTTAGCCGAAATTGCCGAGGGAAGCGCGATTGCGGGGACGTTCACGCGTTCCAAAACCCGTGCGGCACCGGTGCTTTGGTGTCAGGAAAATCTGGCAATGGGTGCGCAGGCTGGTGGGTCTGCTATACTGGTGAACTCGGGCAACGCAAATGCGTTTACCGGTAATAACGGCATGAACGGGGTCGAAGTTACGGCTGGTGCAGTGGCTGAAACGCTGGGAATTAGTCCGCGCAATGTGTTTGTGGCCTCCACCGGAGTTATCGGTGAACCGCTGCCGTCTGAACGGATCACATCCAAGATGGATGAGCTGCGTGACGGGTTGGATGCGTTGAGGGCCGAGGACGCCGCGCAGGCGATCAGGACAACCGATACCTATGCGAAGGGGGCGAAAGCCTCGGTCGATCTGGGCGGTGTTACGGTGCAGATCGCGGGTTTCGCCAAGGGTTCGGGCATGATCGCGCCTGATATGGCGACGATGCTGGTGTTTGTGTTTACAGATGCGAAAATTTCGCAGCCGGTGTTGCAGGAGATCGTGTCGGGCGCGACCGTGACGACGTTCAATAGCATTACGGTGGATAGTGATACATCTACGTCCGACAGTCTGGTTGTTACGGCGACAGGCAAAGCGGCGATGGATGAGATCACTTCGGTATCTGACCCACGGGCTGTGAATTTTGCCGATGCTTTGCGCGGTGTGATGCTGGAACTGGCACATCTGGTGGTGCGGGACGGCGAAGGTGCTACGAAGTTTATCGAGATTGCTGTG
>DFBD01000156.1 GCA_002367255.1 Rhodobacterales bacterium UBA3089
CAACAAACGGTCAACACCGATGGAAACACCCGTCGCCGGAACCTCTTGTCCTGTGAAACGCTTGACCAGATTGTCGTAACGCCCACCGCCCGCGACCGAGCCAAACTGACGTTTACGGCCCTTGTCATCAAGGATTTCGAATGTAAGTTCGGCCTCGTAAACGGGGCCGGTGTAGTAACCAAGACCGCGCACGACGGATGGGTCTATCAACAGCCGATCAGGGCCATAGCCCTGTGCGTCCGTTAGTTCGGCAATAGTTTCCAGTTCCTGAACACCGACAAGCCCCATATCCGAGCCACCAACCAATTCGCGCAGACGCTCACATGTTGCCCCGCCCGTGTCACGCCTTGCGTCCATGAAGCCCATGATGATTTCAGCTTGCTCGTCCGACAGGTTCGCCCCGCCTGTGAAATCACCGCTTTCATCTTTACGGCCCACGCCAAGCAACGCGCGCACGCCGTTAGGACCAAGGCGGTCGAGCTTGTCGATAGCGCGCAGAACGACTCCGCGCTCGGTTTCGAATTTCGTTGGGTCGGATGGGTCGAGTACGCCTGCAATTTCCATCACCCCGTTCAGAACTTTGCGGTTGTTAACGCGAACAATGTAGTCGCCACGCGGAATGCCAACGGCCTCTAGCGTGTCTGATAACATCCCGCAAATCTCGGCATCCGCCGCAACAGTCGGTGTGCCAACCGTATCCGCATCACACTGATAGAACTGACGATACCGCCCCGGTCCGGCTTTCTCGTTACGCCAAACAGGGCCAACGGCATAGCGACGGTAAGGTGTTGGCAAATCATTACGAAATTGTGCGTAAACCCGCGCTAACGGCGCCGTCAGATCATAACGAAGCGCCATCCACGCATCATCCTCGTCCTGCCAAGCAAAAATACCTGCATTTGGGCGGTCCACGTCTGGCAAATAACTGCCCAAAGCCTCGACCGTTTCGACAGCAGAGGTCTCCAGCGGGTCGAAACCATAGCGTTGGTAAACGTCGGTGATTTTGGCTAGCATATCATTACGCTCGGTCACTTCGGCGCCGAAATAATCGCGAAAGCCGCGTGGTGGCAACGCCTTGGGGCGCTTGACCTTTTGTTTCTTGTTCTTAGCCATGTTCAGACCCTGCATTACGGTTTTTCAAACGTCTATCGCAAGGGTCGGTTGCTCGCAAGTTAGAACAGGGCGCGGGCGTGCGGGTAAAATACGCATAGGCCTATAATTGCCGCCCCGATTGCCGCAATCAACACTGCCCCTGCCGCGACATCCTTCGCCCGTTTAACGCTTTGCGAGTGTTCCGGCGAAACCACGTCACACAGGTGTTCGATAGCGGTGTTCACAGCCTCGAAAGCCCAGACCAACGTTATGGCGACGGCCAGCCACAGCCAATCCTGACGGCTGATGTCAAGGGCAATAGCTACGATTATTACCAGCGTTGTGGCCAAAAGGTGGATACGGGCATGGGGTTCGGATTTCAGCAAAAACACCAGCCCCGCCGCTGCGTATCTAAAACTTTTGACACGGACATGGAGGTATTTCAGCATCAGCGCAATCCTGTGAATTCGCCACGGTAAAACAACAACGAAGGCTTGTCGCACGCTGAAATCCGCAGGACTTCACCAACGACAATCAGATGGTCGCCTCCGTCATAGCCTGCGGCATGGGCGCACTCGAATCGCGCGGTGCAGCCGTTCAGCAAGGGCACGTCGCCAATTCCGTGGGTGTAATCCAGATCGTCGAACGCCTCGATACCGAATTTCGAGAATATGCCGGCCAACTCCTGCTGGTCTTTGGAAAGAACATGAACGGCGAAATGGCTGGCGGCCTCGAACGCGGGAAATCGTGCCGATTTTCGGGCGGGCGACCAAAGCACCAGCGGCGGGTCCAGCGAAACCGAGGTGAAACTGTTGACGGTCATGCCAAGCGGGCCGCGATCAGTCATCGTGGTAACAATCGTGACACCCGTGGCAAAACTGCCCATAGCGTCGCGTAGCTCGCGCTCAGAAAATTCGGCCAATTCAGGCTCCCCCATTCGTTAGGGTATACTTAATCCTTGTGTACGCGCATGTCGATGGATGGATTGCCAAATCGTTTTGCCGAACGTATTTGAGGGGGATGAAGCCCATCTTGTATACATTCCGCCGCTGCCCCTATGCAATGCGCGCCCGTCTGGCTATCGCTGTAAGCGGTGTCGAAGTGGAGTTGCGCGAGGTTTTGCTGCGGGACAAAGCACCGGAATTACTGAAGGCATCCCCGAAGGCTACAGTTCCGGTTATTGTTAGCGGCGAGAACATTATTGACGAGAGTTACGATATCATGTTGTGGGCACTGAAACAGAATGACCCGGATGCATGGTTAGCGCGGCATAATCCAGCGTTGATCGCAGAATGCGACGGGGCGTTCAAATCCGCCCTCGATAAATACAAATACGGAAATCGGCAGGAAGAATCGGACGCAATCGAGCAGCGCTCGATTGCGTCCGGGTTCTTGGTTAAGCTCGATGAAGCCCTCAAAACCCAACACTATTTGTCCGGCGAAAAAAGTGGCATGACGGATATGTCCATCGTGACTTTCGTGCGCCAATTCGCCAACGTGGATCGCACATGGTTTGACGCGCAACCGTGGCCGAACCTTATCCGCTGGCTGGAAGAATTCCTGTCCTCGGACGTATTCATGTCCATTATGACGAAATACCCCAAGTGGCAGTTGGGCGACCCCGTCACCCTTTTTCCGGAGCAAACATGACCGAAGACCGCATCACCCGCCTTGAAGAGGCCCTCGCCCATCAAAGTGCATTGCTTGAAGAACTGAACGAAGTTGTCACGAGCCAAGCGACAGAGATCGACCTTCTGAACCGCCGTGTGGTCATGTTAATGAAGCGTGCAGCAGAACAGGAATCCGAGGGGGCATCCGGCGCCCCCCTTGCCGATCAACCACCGCCGCATTGGTGATACAGTGTTCCTCCGCCTCCTTCTGCACACAGCAGAGTTTCCGCGGCTTCCTCACCTATCACATAACGATGGACAACCTTTAAAGACGAGTACGCATCCGCAACCGGCAGGCTTGTGCGATCTGGGTCATAGTCTGATGGTCAAAATGGCGGAGCTATTGCGGGGGGTTAACCCGTACTCCAGGCGCGGGGCTGCTTCATGCCTGCCATTTTCACGGCCTGCTTGACGTAACCATATGGAAACAGTTCGAACAGCAGACGGCGACCATCGTGTTTGCTGATGCCGTTCTTTTCGCCCAGAAACTTGTTTACATGGCGTACATCAACGGCGACACCGTGGTCGGCATAAGACTGGCGCATAAATTCGATGACATCCCAGTGGTTCTGGGTCAGTTCGATATCCTCGGCCTTGGCCACCGCGCGCGCGAAGTCCTTTGTCCACAGCTCTGGATCAACGAGGTATCCATGCCCGTCCAGCGTCACCTTGCCGCTCGGCAGTTCCATTTCGGTAGTTTTGTCCGGTCGTGTCCGCATGATGCTTTTCCCGTATTTTGAACTTATATATATGGAAGGCTGAATGTATGACATGACATAAATCAATGCCGTGCGAAGTTAGTTCAGCTACCCCAAGAAATAGTTTCATAAGAACCGGACCGAAAATGCAAACCACATCCGAACGTCGCCGCGCCTATCTAGGCCCCACCCTATTTAGCCACGGCTTTCGGATATTCTTCCTGCTGGCGGGCATCTGGGCGGCCTTGGCCATGGCCCTTTGGGTGACATTTCTGGCAACGGGAACCCAAATTCCCAGCCGCATGACCGACGTTGACTGGCATATGCACGAGATGGTTTTCGGATATTCCAGCGTTGTGATCGCCGGATTTTTACTAACAGCCGTGCCAAACTGGACAGGCCGCTTGCCGGTTCTGGGTTGGCCGGTCGTGGGGTTATCCGGCGTCTGGGTGGCAGGGCGCGCAGCGATACTCGTGTCGCAATGGTTGCCGATATTTGCCGCACCGATGATCGATTTCGCCTTCTTGGTCGTTCTCGCCGCAGTTCTGGCACGCGAGATCATTGCGGGTAAAAACTGGCGTAACCTCAAGATTCTGGGCGTCGTCACCGTTCTAGCCATCGCCAACGGCATATTCCATTACGAGTCGCTTAACGGCTCCGCCTTTAATGGGTACGGCATCCGACTGGGCATTGGCACAATCGTTTTCCTGATTATCCTGATCGGCGGGCGCGTCATTCCCAGCTTCACCCGCAACTGGTTGGTGCGCCAAGGCCCGGGCCGCCTGCCCACCCCCATTAACCGTTTCGACATCTTCGCAATCAGCATCGCCATCGCGGCCCTGCTAACGTGGATGATCGCACCCGAGTTCGTCGGCGCTCGTATCCTAAATGCCCTCGCGGCTGTAACCCACGCTGTTCGCCTCGCCCGCTGGGCTGGCTGGCGCACAATGGCAGAGCCGCTGGTGGTAATCCTTCACATCGGATACGCTTTCGTGCCACTAGGCTTCTTGCTATCGGCCATCGGTGATGGCATCCAAATCCCGCATGCGTGGATGGT
>DFBD01000260.1:0-4191 GCA_002367255.1 Rhodobacterales bacterium UBA3089
TCATCAGCATCAGCATCATGGAGGCGAACATCAACAGGGCGATCATTTCAAAAGACATCAGATTTCTTCTCCGCGGATTTTAGCTATGTCCGTGAAAAAGACAGCAATGGCTTGCAGCAACATCAGGAAAATCCCTGTCGCAGCGATTATTTTTATTGGCCACATCACCGGTCGCCATGCAGAAGGGTTGCGTTCCAGAAATCCGGTTATTTCACCAACACCCGCTGGCCCACCTGTCAGGAAAGCAACGATTAGGTCCTTGAAAAACACGAAAGGTGTGTCGCCGAAATAGCCCATCGAATACGCCGAGCTTGAAACCGCCCCGTAAAACAATACACCAAGATAGAACATCAGGGCGAAGATCGTGAATGCATCCACCCACGCCTTGGTTTTGTGCGACCATCCCCCGTAAACCAGATCCATGCGCACATGCCCGTCAAGTTGCATGGAATATGGCCCCCCAAGAAGGTAGTAGGCCACCATGGTGAACTGCGCTAATTCCAACGTCACAAGTGACGGCTGGAAGAAAGTTTTCGAGATGGAAGACCAAAGCAAAATCGCCATCATTACAAAAATAAGATACATCGCAATCCGGCCAACGCGGTAGTTGACGGCCGTAACGACGCGAACATACGTGCGCATCCAGTTAGGCATGTGTGGCCTCCGTCGTTGGCGTGGAAAGCCGCAAAGTATCAAGCGCCTTTGAGATAGTATCAGACAGCTCGTTCGCGACCCTTTTCTGGTCGTCGTCTGTTGCTATCAGGTCATTTCGAATTTCGATCATTACGTTCAATAGTCCATTTGGTAGTGCATGTAATTTAAGGGTATGTGTGACGCCGTCGTCCGGCCCGTAAGGCTGGTTGCGCTGAACCTCCATCGTGCTGGGGATTGCAAGCATAGCATCGGCCAGGGTTGCGTCTTGGTCATGCAGTATGCCCAGCTCTACCTTGCGTGTTTCCCCGAAATATATCGGCGTGAAACTGTGGATCGTGACAAGAACAGTCGTGCGCCCTGCGTCAGCCCGCGCGGCGATTTCATCGCTGATGGCATTGCTGAACGGCATATAAATCTCGGCAACCCGCGCGGCTTTTTCCTCGGCAGGGATATTCTGGTTTCCCGCAATCGGAAATATCTCGCTTTTGGCGGGCATCGCCCCCGCTGCCTCGGGCGGACGGTTGCAGTCGTAAACCAGTCTGGAAACCGTCGCCGCGATCAAACTTGCATCGAGTGTTGCACTTAAATGTTTAGATACAGCCAACGCGCCGGGGTCCCATGCCACATGGCTGTTTGCCGTTTGTGCGTCCAATCCAAGATTGTTCAGACTTGCAGGGATGTGCTTTGAGGCGTGCTCGCACACCAATAGCACCACAGACCCCCCGTCAGGGTTAATCGTTTCAAATGCCGCACCTTCGGATGCGGATAATATCGATGTGCCTTTTGTCGACTTCAAGACCAATCCTCTTTGCTGTGAAGAGAATTGAACAGGTTTGTTGGCTCTGTCAACAAAATTTCTGTAAAATATGTTGCAAGAACGAACTTTGCGTTATAAATTTTTCACAACGGACCAGAGGAGACATGGTTGACCGCCCCGAAAACAACTATCGCAGAAAAGCTTCAGACGAAATTCGACTCGTTAACACGGGCAGAGCGGCAGCTTGCCAATTCCCTACTGGATAATTATCCGGTTTCCGGCCTGGCCAGTATCACAACGGTCGCCCAAAACGCGGATGTATCGACACCCACCGTGGCGCGTATGGTGCAAAAACTGGGCTTCAAGGGGTATCCGGAATTCCAGCGCGCCTTGCGCGACGAACTCGAAGCACGAATTTCCAACCCTATTGCCAAGCATGATAACTGGGCGACTACTGCGCCAGAAACGCACATACTTAACCGTTTTGCTGATGCCGTGATCCAGAACATGCGCCAGACTTTGGGGCAGCTTGATCCGGATGAATTCGACGGCGCCTGTGCGATGCTGGCGGATAAGGAACGCTGCGTTTATATCGTGGGTGGACGGATCACACGGGCGCTGGCAGACTATATGTTTACGCACCTGCAAGTGGCCCGCGAGGGGGTCTCGATGATTCCGTCCAATTCCAACACATGGCCGCATTACGTGCTGGACATGAAAGCTGGTGACGTATTGGTCGTGTTCGACATTCGTCGATATGAACATGACATCCTAAGACTGGCGGAGCTTGCCAAAGAACGCGGTGTCGAGATTATCCTGTTCACAGATCAGTGGAGCTCGCCAGTATCGAAATTCGCCATATATCGGTTCAACTGCCGGATCGAGGTGCCCTCGGCGTGGGATTCCTCAACCGCAACCCTCTTGATAGTCGAGACCATGATCGCCTGCGTTCAGGACCGGACATGGAACATCACCAGTGACCGCATGGAAGAGCTGGAAAAACTGTTCGACCGCACCAGATTGTTCCGCAAGTTTATATGAAATAAAATCGAGAGGGTTTTGAGGTCAAAGGTAACTTGAAGACCCTCCTTCGGTTCCCTGCATGGTCCGCAATATCTCGCACATGGTCGAGATTATTGAGGAAAAAGGCTAACCCCTTTTGGGTACCCCCATCGTAGGGTGGGTGATTCACCCACCCTTACGAAATCAAAAACGCCGCGCAGAAAACTGCGGGGCGTTTTTGTTGGGACCGACATTTGTGGCTATCAATCTAGAGGGATTGCCTCTGAATAATATCCATTGCTCTATTTCAATTGTAGCCGTTGTAGGGATTTGGGATAGTTGTAGTATTGGATGCGTTGACACAAGATGACTATGAGTAAGGTAATAAAATGAAAGGTGTTTGTTGTGCTAAGAGGATTATCGCTGCTAAGCTTGCTGCTAATATTATCTGCATGCTCTCAGTCCAGCGTCAAAACTGTTTTTACATTCAAAAATAGCGATTGGCCATCTCAGAAAGTTGTTTCTTTTGTAACCACCGCAGAGAAATTTTTAACATCCAAAGGCTACAAATGTTGGGAAGGTACGTGGGAGAGGACCGCAAGTGTTGGATGCGTTGGAAATCAGAATACGGTCACAATTTTCACAAAACCAGAAGTTTCTGGAATCATTGTCGGTACAGATCAAGTGCTTTTTGCCCTTATACCGAAGCGTTATATTAAAACGCCAGAATACCACCTGTCAGAAGCTCGTGATTTATTCCTCTTTTTTGAGGATTATAGATATATAACTATTTATAGGGAATTCGATTTCGGGCGCCGTGAAGAGTTGAACCACGACGATTTCGAATGATCTCGGTTTGCTAGTAAAACTCGCAGTATGGTGCATGATCCCCACACACCACCTCCACCGCTCGGAACCAAAGTCCCGGGCCGCGCCCGACCTCCCCCCAGGAGGGCGCTTCGCAACCACCTAGGTCGGGCTCGACCCTCACGTTGGGCTATACGAAAATGTAGGGTGTGCGATCCCCGCGCACCATCCCACCAATCAAAACCTTAACACCTCCACCCACAAAAACGTACATACACATTGTGTACGCATTGTGCACAGGTTGTGTACGCCAAAATCCGGCGAATTTGCCAAAGGTTAACGGCCAGCGCCGCGCACCGCTCAACCCCTCTTGATAACCCTCGCCAACCCGTCTATACGCACGCGGTGGGCAGCCGCCTACAGAATCAAAACGTAATGCCGTGTTTATCCCTTTAGACGCAATCGGGGGGTAGTTCCGGCCAAAGGAGATAGCGTCATGAAATTGAATCAACTAAGCGATAACCCAGGTGCAACCAAAACTGCCAAACGCGTAGGCCGTGGTCCGGGTTCGGGCAAAGGTAAAATGGGTGGCCGTGGTATCAAGGGTCAGAAATCCCGTTCGGGTGTAGCGATTAAAGGTTTTGAAGGCGGTCAAATGCCTTTGTACCAACGTCTGCCAAAACGCGGCTTCAACGTTCCAAACCCAAAGAAATATGCGGTTATCAACCTTGGTATCCTGCAAAAATTCATCGACGAGAATAAGCTGAACCCGAAAATGGACATCACCGAGGATGTTCTTGTTGCCTCGGGTCTTGTTCGTCGCAAACTGGACGGTGTTCGTCTGTTGGGCAAGGGTGAACTGACATCTAAGGTAAGTCTAACTGTTACTGGCGCCTCGAAATCTGCTGTAGAAGCAGTCGAGAAAGCCGGTGGTTCCGTAACTCTTCCGGCTTAAGCCGAAAAGAGTGGCG
>DFBD01000260.1:4236-4577 GCA_002367255.1 Rhodobacterales bacterium UBA3089
GCGGCGCAGTTTTGGGAGGGCCTTAAATGGCATCGGCAGCAGAACAAATGGCATCAAACCTAAGCTGGGGTTCTTTTGGTAAAGCCAAAGAACTTCAACAGCGCATCTTGTTCGCGCTTGGTTTATTGCTGGTTTACCGGTTGGGAACATACATCCCCGTTCCGGGTATCGACGCGACACAGCTGCGGGAATTCTTTGAATCCACGCGTGGCGGTATCGGTGACATGCTGAACATGTTCACTGGTGGCGCGGTCAGCCGTATGGCGATCTTCTCGCTTGGTATTATGCCGTATATCTCGGCCTCCATTATTATCCAGCTTATGACTTCGATGGTTCCGCAA
>DFBD01000087.1:0-5697 GCA_002367255.1 Rhodobacterales bacterium UBA3089
TCGTGACCAAGGCTGATACCGATCACCTTCGCAATTTGAGACGCCGCTCGGAAAAGGTTGAGGACATCATCACCCGGTTGACATGCTGGCAAACGCATGGCGACAGGCCCCAAGCCTAAACGGCTCTACGCCAGGCCCCGCCCCTGCCTGGGCTTGATGCCCTCCAACACCAGAAGGCATCGACCGTCCTATTTTTTCAGCCCGGAGGCACCGACCAGAACAACGGCTGGGCGGCGCAGTGCGCGCCACCAATCAGCAGGCCAAACGCTTTATGTCTCAGGTAGGTTGAGGGGGGGGGCAACGCCATGAGGCGTGCCGATTCAGCGCTTCTTACCTTGCCCATTGACGCCGGGACCCAGAAATATTCACGCCTTTTCAAATTCTTGGGTACATCCTAATAAAAACTGAAATCAGGAAATTATGCATTTCTCTTGAAGAATGATGTTCTGTATCAAGAAAGCCATGCGGGCCGCGCGGCCCGACGATTCGGCTTCGGCACATGGAATTGTGCCGAAGCCGATAAGCGAAAAAGATTCTGGGGAGGGTATGGTTTTTGCGAATAGCGATCGACAAAGAACGATCGAAGGTCCGTCTGCCGGATGTCTTTCGGGGGCGGCTGTTAAGCTATGCACGCTATCGTCCTGGAGCCGCAATTTGAATGAAACCTATGCGCAACGGGACGCTGACCCCGCCCAAAACTTGGCCGTCACCTCAGGTATTGGAGGCCATGGATATATCGGAACGCGCAAAAATCACGTGTCAAAGCTGAGGACACCGCGAACAATGGGGACCGATAGAAGAACAACGTGACCACAGGACGAAACACCCGTGCGACTATGCCGTGCGGATGATCCGCGTCATCAACAAGTGAGACGCCAACAATACGATATCGAACTGGAGGAATACATGCACCATCTGAAGACACTAAAGCTCACGGCAGCGGGACTTGCCTTGTGGCTACTCTCAGCGCCACCGGCGTTGCAGCAGAAACCCTGAACTACGCCATCGGCTTTCCGCCCGGCGGTGCCGCAACCGACGGCGTCAAGGAGTTCAACGAGTTGCTGTCAGCCGAGGGCGACGTCGAGCTGAAGGTCTTTGAACTCTCGCTGTTGAATCTGAAAGAAACCGCACCGGGGGTGCGCGATGGTCTGGCCGATGCGGGCTATGTAATCACCGCCTATTACCCGGCAGAATTTTCCGAAATCAACTTGCCGGCAGAAATGTCGATGCTGACCAATATCGGCACGCCGCCCAAATCTTCGGGCGCTGTGATGGCTGGGGTGATCACCGAATACGCTATGTTGCATTGCCCCGATTGTCAGGTGCAGTTCGAACGTGAGAACCAAGTATTTCTAGGGGCTATGGGCACTTCGGAATATGTCAGCCTGTGTACGTCTCTGATCCGCACCGCTGAGGATCTGCAGGGCAAAAAGATGCGTTCATCCATCGCGGCGATGGGCCGTTGGGCAGAAAGCTTTGGCGGGACCAAAGTGTCGCTGCCTACCAACGACATCTACGAGGCGATGTCGCAGGGCGTGGTGGACTGCGCGATGATTTCCGCCCCAGAGTTGGGTAACCTGCAACTGTTCGATGTGACCAAATGTATCACGTTGAATGCACCCGGCGGATCTTTTTCCGGTGTTGGCGCGCTGAATGTGAACCTGGACACATGGCATGACATGTCGGCGGAAGACCGGGCGCGCCTGATCGCGATGGCCCCCTATAACACCTCCTATGTGACGGTGAACTATTCAGATAATGCCGCGACCGATCTGGAAAAGGCCGCAGACATGGGGGTTGAAATCATCGAAGCACCGCAGGCGCTGCGGGATGCGACCGAAGCCTTCGTCACAAAGGACATTGAACTGATCAAGACCAACTTTGCCAATGACTATGGCCTTCAAAACGTCGATGAAAAAGTCGAAATCATCATCGCTCTGATTGAAAAGTGGAAAGGCTTGACCGACGAAATCTACAACGACAAAGACGCTCTGGCGCAAGTCTATGCGGCAGAAATCTTTTCGAAAGTCGCGCCTGACACCTACTATATGGACTAAATTCATCGAAGGGGCGGGTGCGATGCGGCCGCCCCTTTTTGACGCATATAAGGAGGATGTGATGAAGCAAGCTAATAAGATACTCGCTGCGGTGGCCAGCGCCTATGCGGTGATCGGGGCCATTTCTGTGGCGCTGATGATGCTTCACATCACGGCGGATGTGATCGGGAAGTTCGTCTTCAATCGCCCCCTACCGGGCACAATTCCGATTGTTTCGCAGTTCTACATGGTCTTCGCGACCTTCTTGCCGCTGGCCATGGTGGAACGTGCCAATTCTCATATCTCGGTCGAGATTGTCGTCCAGAATTTCCCCAAGAGGATACAAGACTTCATCGCGATGTTGGCTTGTGCCCTTGGCACGATCATGTTCGGCCTGCTGACCTGGCGCGCGTTGATCGAGGCGGGGCGCAAATATTCCGTAGGCACCTTCAGTTATGAGCAAGGCCATAAAATCCTGACATGGCCGACCTATTACATCGTACCGCTTGGTACAGGGCTACTCACGCTCGTGCTGTTTTACAAGCTGGCCTGCTATTTCACCGGCTACAGGGGCGATACCCCTGAGCCGAATATGACGTGACCACCCAGAGGACCGCAGACACCATACTTTGCCCAATACACAGCCCTAACAGAAGTCGAGATCCGCTATGAGTGATGTTCAGATAGGGTATGCTGGCGTTGGCGTGCTTCTTGCCCTGATCGCCTTTCGGGTGCCTATTGGTCTGGCCCTGATTTCCGTCTCCTTCGGTGGGATATATTTACTGGTGGGCGAACGCCCGGCCTTAGGCGCGCTTGGGGTCTTTCCTTACGCTTTTTCGGCAACCTGGCATCTGTCCTCGATCCCGATGTTCGTTCTGATGGGGTTCTTCTGCTTCCATGCGGGGTTGACCAAGGGTCTGTTCGGCGCGGCGCGGTTGTGGCTGTCGGCGCTGCCAGGCGGGTTAGCTATTTCCGGGGTTCTGGGGTCTGCGGGCTTCGCTGCGGTGACCGGATCGTCGGTCGCCTGCGCCGCTGCCATGGGCAGGATCGCGGTGCCCGAGATGCTGCGCTATCGCTATGATCCGGGGCTGGCGGCTGGATCCATCGCCGCGGCAGGGACGATTGGCGCGCTGATTCCGCCCTCTATCCTGTTCATTCTGTACGGCATCATCGTCAAGGTGCAGGTTGGCCAGTTATTTCTTGGCGGTCTGGCCGTTGGCCTGCTGACCGCAACCGCTTATTGCGCCTTAATCATCCTGCGCGTGGTGCGCAATCCGGATCTGCCCCCCCGATTGCAGAAGAGACCAGCTGGAAGATGCGCCTGGTCGCGCTGGCGGATGTCTGGCCGGTCCTCGTGCTGGTTCTTGGCGTCTTTGGTGGGCTCTTCGCCGGTGTCTTTACCCCGACGGAAGCGGGCGGCGTTGGTGCCGCGATGTCGCTGACGATTGCGTTCTTCAAACGCTCCATCGACTTGCGCGGCATCTGGTCTTCCCTAATGGAGACGCTGACGATCTCTTCCTCCATCTTCATCATCGCTATCGGGGCAAGCATGCTAACCCGGTTCTTTGCCTATTCCGGGGCGGGTGATGAGATTGCAGTGATCGTTCAGGGAATGGGCGTCAGCCCGTTGCTGTTGATCGTGGCGGTGGCGCTGCTTTATATCCTGCTGGGTATGTTCCTGGAGCCGATCGGGGCGATGCTGCTGACCATGCCGATCCTGCTGCCGCTAATCGAAACCGCCGAAATCAACCTGCTGTGGTTCGGGGTTCTGGTCGTCAAGCTGCTGGAAATCGGTATGATCACCCCGCCAATCGGACTGAACGTCTTTGTGCTGAAAAGTGTCATGGGTGGGCAGATATCCACCAGCACAATTTTCCGCGGTGTGATGTGGTTCATTTTTGCGGACATCCTGATCCTTGGCCTTATGGTCGCCTTTCCGGATCTGGTTCTATACCTGCCAAGCCTCTTGCAATGACCGTCCACACATAGGGCCTTGAACCAGCCCTATGTGTGAATGGTCGCCTCGGTTGCGGATTGCACATCCGCAACCGTGTTTCCCTCTGTCAGCTCAACCAGTTGGAACCCGTCTTTGGTCACATCAAGCACCGCAAGATCGGTATAGACCCGATTGACCACACCCAATCCGGTCAGTGGATATGTGCATTTGCGCAGCAGTTTGGGGCTGCCATCGCGGTTGGTGTGCCGCATCATCACAAAAATCGTGGGCACCCCGACCACAAGGTCCATCGCACCGCCAACGGCTGGCGGAAACTTCTGATCAAGCGTCGCCCAGTTTGCCAGATCCCCGTTCTCGGCCACCTGATACGCGCCCAGAACAGCAATATCGAGATGCCCACCCCGCATCATCATAAAACTATCAGAGTGCTCAAAGAATGACGCTCCAGGTGCGGCCGTGATGAACCGCTTACTCGCGTCGATCATCTCGGGATCCTCCTGACCGTCGGGCGGTGTCGGCCCCACGCCCAGTATCCCGTTTTCGGAATGATAGATAACCTCGCGGCCTTCGGGCACATGGGCTGACACATGGGTCGGCTTTCCGATCCCCAGGTTCACATACGAGCCGTCGGGAATGTCGCGGGCCACGCGCGCGGCCAGGGCATTATCACTGAGATGGTTCATGGGCGCACCTTATATTCGACGACACTTTTTATGAAAATGCCTGGCGTTACAACGTGCTCAGGCTCAAGGGGGGCAGGTGAAAGATGGCGCACCTCGGCGATGGAATGGCGCGCGCCGGTTGCCATGATCGGATTGAAATTTCGCGCGGTGCCATGATACCTTAAATTGCCCCAAGGATCGCCCTGCTCGGCGCGCAGCAGCGCAAAGTCCGCAGGCAGGGGCTGCTCCATGACAAAGCCGCGCCCGTCGATGACGCGCGTTTCTTTTCCCTCGGCCAACAGCGTGCCATACCCTGTGGGCGTCAGAAAACCGCCAATGCCTGCCCCCGCTGCGCGGATACGCTCCGCAAGCGTACCTTGCGGAACGATCTCCAGTTCGATCTCGTCGGCCTCGTACCGCTTTTCGAACCAGATGGAACCAGGTGTACGGGGGTAAGAGCAAATGACCTTCGCCACCCGTTCTTCCTTGAGCAGCTTGGCGATACCCGTTTCGCCCGCCCCCGCATTATTCGCGATAATGGTCAGCCCCCGCGCGCCGTTTTCCAAAAGCGCGTCAATCAGACCAAAGGGAATACCCGACGATCCGAACCCGCCAATCATAATCCGCGCACCGTCTTTTATTGGATCGACCGCCTCGGCCAGATCCTTGCACCGCTTATCCATCACCCCACTCCTTACAGGCTTACAGCGTTCTTGCCGCGTCGCAAAATCAGGTTCACAGCAACCACCGCAATCAAAAGAGCCGCACCCACAAGGCCGAATATGAAAACAGGCACGATGATCAGCAGACCGCCCACCAGAAACAGGACGCGACTGGCCAGGCCAATCTGACCGACCCCGTAAATCCAGCTTTCGAAGGCCGACGTAATCGCCCAGATGGCAATCAATGTCAGCGAGATCCGCTCTACGATGTTCATGACGCTGCCCACCATGATCAGGGCGGGGTCATAGACAAAGATAAAGGGCAGAATGAACAGCGGCAGTCCCAGACGCATTGCCCGAAATCCTGTCTCCATCGGCTT
>DFBD01000087.1:5851-22034 GCA_002367255.1 Rhodobacterales bacterium UBA3089
ACCGTCATCCCCATCCCCAGAACGAAACTGGTAACCGCGCCGGCAAGCAGCATCAACGGCACATTGCCATCCGCATAGAGCAGCAACTCGCGCGAGAATGCGCCCGCCACACCTGTGTAAGACAGCCCGCCAACAACCAGCCCGATACCGGCCAGAACGGCAACCAGTTTGGCCACATTGATGGCAATATCCATCAGCAGAAGTTGTGCGCGCGCCAGCGTGAGGCGGCTATCCTTGCGGAACGATGTCGCGACCAGCATCACGACCGAAGCATAGTAAGGTGACCGCGACTCAAGTCGAAGCACCATCAATACATAAATGAGAACGGCGAGGCTCAGCAGATAGGGCCAACCTCTTAACAGAACCGGCCAGACTTTTGGGATCTCGGAACGGGACAGACCTTGCAGCCCTTTGCGCGCCGCGAACATGTCAACCTGCAACAGCAATGCGACATAAAACATCAGCGCCGGAATGATCGCAGCCACCACGATTGTCGAGTATTGTACGCCCAGGAATGAGGCCATGACAAAAGCAACAGTCCCCATCACCGGCGGCATCAACGTAGCCCCCGTCGAGGCACAGGCCTCGACCGCGGCGGCATAGCTTGCCGGATATCCGACACGGCGCATGGTTGGAACTGAAAACGGGGCGGATGTAAGGATATTCGAGATCACGCTCCCCGACAGGGACCCCAAAATACCCGATCCCAGAACGGCAACCTTGGCAGGCCCCCCCCTGCGATGGCCCAGCAGCGCGGCCGCCAGATCCATGAAAAATTCGCTGCCCTTGGTCACAACAAGGACCGAGCCGAAAATGACAAAGCCGATCACGAGCTCGGCCACAACCTGCATCGGAATTCCGACGACGCTCTCGACCCCAAGAACATGGGCCCGTACGGTCTCCAGGGCTGAAAACTGTGTGCCCCAAAGGAAGCCTGGCATGTGTCCGGCATAAAGCGGGAATGTCCCGAACAACAGTGCGGTTATAAGCAACACAGTACCGCCAGCACGCCGTATACCTTCCAGAACCAGCACCAGCAGAATGGCGGCCATGATATCAGCGATCAGGGGGGCATCATATTCCCACCCTCGCTGGATGATGTCCAAACCGTGATTGCCAAGCCACCCCGCGCTGACAAGCGCAAGCGCAGCTAAGCCGAGACTCAGCCAGATAGGCCCCTTTGATGGGCCGGACCTCATAGGAACCGACAGAAACGCAACCGCAAGAAAAATTCCGATCAGGTAATACAGGTATGCATTCCCAAGCGGCTGGAACCCGAAAATATTCAGCAAAAACTGTTGATTTACTGCCAGTAGAACGCCGGACGCGCCCAACAACATGATAAGCCAGCGCAGCGGGCCTGATGGCCCTACTGCGACAACAGGTTCGCCTTGCGCGTGTTTGTCCACGTCCAGTGTGCCTTTGTTGGTCATAGGTCCGTCCTGAAATGCATGTGTAGAAGCCCCCCGGCGCGCATGGCGCCAGGGGGCGGAAGCTGTCATCGACAGATCAATTAAGTGCGGCGACGACCTCAGCGCGACGCGCCATCCACGCTTTGGAAAAGTCTTCCTCGGCCAGTCCGGCGTTAGCGTCGAGGAACTCGGCCCACGCGCTTACCAGCGCATCCATGCGCGCGGTGCGTTTCACGTTCCACGCTTCATCCTCATCGGTCCAGATGCCGATCTCGCGCAGATAGCGCACGGCACCCTCATGGAACGGTACATCAATCGCCGGACGGCCCGACCGATCCAACGACCAGCGGGTCATTGTCGCCGTGCCATTTTTATAGAGGTCATAGGTTTCATCCAAAGCCTTGATGAAAGCATAGACCTCGTCGGCGGATTTTTCGTTCGTCGTCGTGATCACGGGATAGCGATAGGCGGCCATCTTTGCGGTTTCACCTTCGGGCAAGCCTGCGGCCACATCTTCATCCGAGGGGCTCATGATAGGCAACACCTCGAGCAGCTTGTCCCAGCCCTCTTTGTTGTCTGGCTCAAGTGGCGCATAAAAAATGCCGCGCGGGCTTTCGGCCAGCTCATAGAGGTGGCTTGTTGTTGGTGTTGTGCAGGTCGCGTCAGACTCGTTGCGCGTCATCGAGGACATCGCCGCGCCATAGGTCGGGAACATGACGACCTCAACATCATCAAGGGTCAGACCACCAAACGCGAGGATCGCTTCGCATTTTACATTCACCGACGGG
The DNA here is from genome assembly GCA_002367255.1 of Rhodobacterales bacterium UBA3089. Classification (GTDB taxonomy): domain Bacteria; phylum Pseudomonadota; class Alphaproteobacteria; order Rhodobacterales; family Rhodobacteraceae; genus NORP23. The sequence continues at coordinate 8,052 of DFBD01000087.1, forward strand.
TTGCCCGCCACAAAAGCGATCCGCTTTCCCCTCGCATCCGCAACGGTTTTGATCCCTGCGTCACCCGCAGCGACCAGCGTGATACCCGCAGGACGCCCGGCAACAGCGCGCAACTGGCGCGGACCCCAATCTGCTGTGGCAAAATCATACGCGCCTTCGCCAAGAAAGAAGGCTTCGGTCGCCAGAAACGCGTAATCGGCACGTCCTTGCAGCAACGGCTGCAAACGACCAATGCCGCTGCCCGAAGGCTGAATCCGAACGCGCGTGCCAAACGACTTCCCAAAGGCGTCCGCGATGGCCGACGCTTCGGCATAGCCAGCCGAGCCGACATCATACGAGGTCCATACCATCGTTTCCGGCAGCTCCTGGCTGATTGCCGGCAATGCAACACAGGTTGCCAACACGCCCAGTGCAGACCGCAAGTTGAAATATTTCATCATTTTCCTCCCTAATGCGAAGACCCGAACCTTTGCACCACTCCTGCCGTCCGGGTTTTGCCCGATACAGCAGATTTACCAGCGCTAAAGCCTATCAATACGACAAGCAGGCGAGCCTCCATTCGAATGATCATGAGATACTTGTTCACATAGCACAAATGCATTATGCGCATTACAGAAATAGAAAATGGGTATATATGGAAGTCCGCCTTCTCAGTAATTTCAGCGTGATTGTCGAACTGAGCAGCATAACAGCTGCGGCGGAGCGCCTTAGTATTGCCCAACCCGCCTTAAGCCGTCAGGTTAAAATTCTGGAAAAGGAATTTGGTGTCCCGCTGCTTCATCGACATGGGCGGGGTGTCACGCCGACAGAGGAGGGCTTACGGCTTGTTTCCCGTGCAAAGCTGATCCTGGAAGATATGAAAAACCTTCAGACCGATGTGAAGGGCGATCCCAAATCGCTGTCTGGCACGCTCACGCTTGGACTACCGCCTACTGTTGCCGAAGTCTTGGCCACCCATCTCATTATACGCACCATGGAGAAATTTCCGGACGTCAATCTGCGGATCGTCTCCGGCTTCAGCGGCCATGTGCAGGAATGGCTGACCCGTGGAAAAATTGATCTGGGCGTTGCGTATGAAGGGCAGAAATCAAAATTCATTAAGTCACGGCCAATTCTTCTGGAAAATCTCTTCCTGATTCAGCCCGCCCAGCCCACCTGTGACGACATGCCGATCACCGCCCAAGACGCCCTGCGTCAGCCGCTGATCTTGCCAAATTCGGAACACGGCCTGCGCAGCAGGATTGAACACATCGCCCAAACTGCCAAGATCGACCTGAACGTCGTTCTTGAAGTCGACATTCTGCCGACAATGCTGTCATGCGTCGATCGCGGATTGGGGAGTACCATCCTGCCTTTGGTCAGCGTCATTCATCATATCCGTTCGGGACAATTAGTCGCCCGCCCGATTGTGCGGCACCCGATCGACCGAACGCTGGTTCTGATGACCCCCCTCAACCGTCCGATCTCCCGGTTGTCGGAAAAATTTTCAGAGTTTATGATTTCAGAAGTCCATCATCTGGTGAGCTCGGGCGAGTGGTCCGGCACGACGCTATAGGCTCCGCAGAGCAAAACAAGCCCGGACAAAACTGGGCTGGGTTCAAATAAATTGGGCGCAGCGATCGCTATGGCACGTTTCAGCCCGCCTATACTGGCGCGCTGAGATTGGAGAGAACGCGCAGACCGCCCTGAGACAGCAAAGCGAGGCGGCCCGGATATTCCAGCCCATGATAAATATTTCAGATCGCACCGCTAAGCATCAATCCCATCAATAACGCGCCCCAGAACAGCAGCAATACTGCGCAATAGGTGCCGTTCCAAACTGGCCCTATCAGCCCGGCCGGTCGATCAATGATCGACGCGCACAGTGCGATCGTCGTGATGAAAGGCGACAGGCCGATGACGGCCGTCCAGCCGCCAATGATTGCGAGCGCGATGGTCAGGTCATTCAGGCCAGGCAGCGCCAATTGCGAGGCAATGGCACCGAACACCGATGCGGTCACGATCGGGTTCACGCCGACAAAGGCCAAAACCACGACGGACATCATAAGCCCCAGCGCCAATGTAACCGGCCCAAGGGATAAATCCGAGAAAAAGTCCCGCAATCCATCCACAGGAATGATGGCGATCAAAACCACGGACAGGAACCCTGCGGCCGCGAACACGCCCACCTCACCCGCCGTGGCAGGCATCCGGCGCCAGCTGTCCAGGAGTGTCGCATTGATTGTCTTCCATGGCCCGCCCGTTAATTTTCGCGACGATAGCGCTGACCAGAAGATCGCGTAGCATGGCGCTAGCACCAGCAGGGATTCCTGAAATGTCAGTGGCGACACTTCGTGCATGATGACAATCGACAAACCCAATATCACCACATGCCCCACCAATAGCGCCGCCCCTCTCCAGCTGGTCACCTGTGGCCGCCGCCCTGTCACGGCTCGCTGCGACAGTCGCCGGTTCTGCACACGATCAAGGCTCCAACCAATCGCAATGAAGACAAAACTTATGGCAAACCCGAATGGTCCGAAGTCAAAATAGGACAGGCTGGGCAATGTAATGAGCACAACATTTGTGGCAAACCCAAATGGCGACCAAAGCGAGATCAGACTGAACCCCCGGATAATGGCAAGCGTCATCCGGCGTAACCTTGCCTCCTGCAAATCAGGGGGCAACTGCATCGTTGACGGCTCCGCGAGCGCGCGTTTGGCCAGATCAAGCAGAATGACCAAGCCGCCAAAGTTGATCAGGACCCCGAATAAATGCCCACCAAACGACAGCGCCAGATAGCGCCGTGAGGGCGGTTGCCCTGTCAAATAGACACCTGCCTCGCCGACTTCTGGCGCCATCATCGCTGCGGATCGCAGCGTGCCCAGAAGAATGATCAGGGCCCCCAAGAACAATGAGCGCCCTATTGCATCCATCAAGACCTCTGAGGGAATATCACGCCAGAGCGCGACAATCAGCGCGCAGACGGACAACAGCACGGCAACCCAGGTGGCGATGCTGAACAGGCGCCAGCCAAGCGCCAGGAATAGGCCCAATGCCATCCCTGCCGTGAGAATAAGCCACGGTGCGTCCACAAAAATCAGCCCGACGGCAGCGGCCAAAACAAACGTCAGCAGACCGCTGCGCAACCGGCGGACACCGCCATTGACTGGGGTTGGGGCTCCTGGCATCCGACTCTCAACACCCTTTGAAATGGGGCGTGCGTTTCTCGAAAAACGCGGATCTTCCTTCGGCAGCATCAGCACTGTTAAGCAATATCGGCTGAAGCTGGCGTTCATATTCAAGCGCGGCATCCACGTCGCGGGCGAACCAGTCGGCGATGTACTGTCGTGGCAAAGGGGCTACTTCTGCTTCTTCCAGCGCCAGTGCACAGGCCATTTCCACCGCCTGCCCTTCGTCAGCAAGCGCGTCAACAAGACCGCTGGCAAGCGCTTCATCAGCCGTGATCTTGCGATTGCTCATGATGATCCTGCGTGCTTTTGCGGGTCCAACCCGTGCGGGTAACGTGGCAAGTAAACCCATGTCGGGGATCACACCGACCCTGGTGAAACCCGCCACAAACATCGCGCCCCGCGAGGCAACAACCAGCGGGCAAGCCATCGCCAGCCCAAAGCCGGCCCCCGCCGCCCAACCTTCGACCGCCACCACCAGAGGTTTGGGAAACCGAACCATTCGTCCGATCATGTCCTTCACCGTGGCAAAGCGTTCCCGCTGTTGGGCAATGCTACACATACCCTGGTCGCGGATATCACCCCCGGACGAAAAATGACCACCCTTCCCCGTTAATACCACGGCGCGCACGTCAACATCTCTCTCGGCTTGTGACAGGATCTGAACCAGTTCCTGACGCACCGGATGACCCACCGGGTTGCGGCGGCCCGGCTCGTTCAGGCTGATCACCAGCAGACCGCCACCGCGTGTTTCGAGATCAATAGACATCAGGCCTCACTGTATTGGAACTTGCCGTTCCCAATCACGACCTTGTCCCGCTCCACCGCGCAAGTCCGGAACGACCCGTCCTGCCAGATCTCAGTGCGCAGCGTCTCGCCGGGAAACACATGGGCGGTGAACCGTGCATCCATCGCACCAAAACGCGCAGCGTCGTAATCACACAGCGTCGCAAGCAGCGCATGTGCGGCGCAACCGAAGGTGCAAAGACCATGCAGGATCGGTCGCTCAAAGCCGGCCCCTTTTGCCACGCGCGGGTCAAGGTGCAGCGGATTGGTGTCGCCATTCCAGCGATAGATCAGCGCCTGCTCGGGTCGCGTGCTGGTTTCAACGACATGGTCCGGCGCGGTGTCGGGAAGCTGGTGAACCGGCTTGGCCGTGTCCGATGGTCCCCCGAACCCGCCGTCCCCGCGCAAGAACGTCGTTCCGCGGCAGGTCGCAAGATGCGTGCCCGTCGCGTCGTCAAAGATTTCTTTCTCCGAGTAAAGCAACGCGCCCCGGCCCTCGCCCTTGTCAATCAGCCCGGTTACGCGCGTTTTGGCGCGGATCGTCGCCGCAACCGGAATGGGCGCATGAACCGTCATTCCCTGTTCGCCATGGACCAGACGCAGAGCATCAACACCCGTTGCCGGATCGGACAGCCAAAATCCGGGGTGACCAAGGACATTCGCAATTGCGGGCATCACACGGATATCATCTTGCAGCCCCCCAACATACGACAGTTGGGGCATATCCATCGGGTCCTGCCCCATGCCGATAGACAGCGCATATTGCGCAACATCCCGCGGCCCATAGCTTTGGCGGACTTCGGGAATGTTGAAATTCATCAGATGATTGCGGTCAATTGCCATATCAGATTGCCCCTTCGTTCAGTTCGATTACAGCATCAAGGGCATAGGCCCCTTGCCCCTGCGGCAGAGCCAAAACGGGGTTCAGATCAATCGAGAGCAAACGCTCTCCCGCCGCTGCTGCAAAAATCGACAGCTTCGACAGCATCTGCGCCAACGCATCTATGTCGGAGGCCTCCTGTCCTCTGGCACCTTTGAGGATGGGCGCACCACGAATGGACAGGATCATGTCCCGCGCCGTCGCCACATCAAACGGACATGTCCGCAGGGCCACGTCATCCAGAAGCTCTACGAAAATGCCACCCAGACCGAAGACAGCCACCGGACCGAATGTCGGGTCGCGGTTAATCCCCATCAGGCACTCGACCCCGCCCGTGAGTTGCTTGGCCACCAAAATCCCGCCGATTGCAGCGTCAGGAACGTGGGTTTTGGCCGCCTGCATGATTTCATCAAAAGCCCGCCGCACATCTTCAGCCGAGCCGAGGTTCAACTTTACCGCGCCAATGTCGGATTTGTGAATAATATCGGGCGACAGGATTTTCATGACAACAGGATAGCCCAACGCCTCAGCTGCGGTGACGGCCTCTTCTACGTCCTTGGTTCTGGTCTCGGGCGCACAGGCGATGCCCGCTTTTGTCAGGATATTCTTGGCCTCCGCCTCATCCGGTGCGCAGTCCGGCAGAGCAATCTTGTCGGGGGTCGGCATCTTGGCAGGTCGGTCACCCGCCCGCGCCGCGCCCGCTTCACAGATTGCGTGGATGGCCCGCGTTGCCCGGCACGGGTCATTGAACACCAATATGCCTTCGTCGTCATAGCGCTCAAGCACCTCTGGCGCACCAAGCGCGCAAAACGCAATAATCCGGTCCGGGTAGGCCGCGCGCAGCGGTTTCATTGCCGCCAGGATTGTATCCGAGACTGCGGGGCTGCCTGCGACATAGGTCAAAAAACACAAAACCGCGCCATAGCCGCCGTCCTCTAGCGCGGCGCGCGTGAAGGATTCAAGCAAGGATGGATCATTGAGCGCCTGTGCCGTGCAGTCCAGCGGGTTGACCGGCGAGGCATAAGGAAGAAGGGCCTTGAGCCGCGCCTGCGCCGCATCCGGCATCGCGGGCATGGGCAGGCCGATGCGCTCGGCCTCGTCGCTGATCACAATGCCTGCGCCGCCACTGACCGTAATAACACCCAGTGAATGCACCGAAGGGAGCACCTTTTTCGAGGCGGCATAGGCGATATCCATCATAGTTTCAGGATCACGCACGATGATAACGCCATGATCGTGAAGCACCGCGTCAGCGACAACGGCATCACCTGTCAACGACGCAGTATGCGAGGCCGCAGCCTGCGCGCCCACGGCCGAACGGCCCGCCTTCAGTGCGATGACCGGCTTGCCCGCATCGCGCGCAGCATCCAGCGCAGCAAGCAAGCTGACCGGATCGGTCACCGCTTCCATATAGGCGCAAATGACGTCGATACCGTCGCGCTGCGCCATCCAGTGAATCGCATCGGCAACGGTAATGTCGGCCTCATTGCCCGTCGTGAAAAGCACGGACGCCCCAAGTGCGCGATCCCGGGACAATGCCCCCAAATGCGCGCCGAATGCACCTGACTGGCTGGCGATGCCAATATTGCCGGGCCGGGGATGGCCCGTATCCAAAGACGACGAAAACGTGCCGTAGTAGCCAATATCGACATTGTAGACGCCCAGCGTATTTGGCCCCAGAAGGCGGATGCCGTGCTTGTTCGCCAGCGCCACCAGCTCCGTTTGCGCGGCAAGGCCTTCTTCGCCCACTTCCGCAAAGCCCGCCGAGAACAAAGTCGCAGCCTTGCAACCTTTGCGTCCCAGTGCCTCAATCGTTTCAGGCACCATGCGCGCAGGAACCGCAATCAGCGCCGCATCCGGTGCTTCGGGCAGATCATCGACGCTGGCATAACATTTCAGCCCTTGCACGGTCTCGCGCTTGGGGTTCACCGGAAGAATGCGCCCTGTGTATCCCGCTTTCAGCATTGCGGCGATCGGACGCCCACCAATACGCGTAACGTCTTCGGAGGCCCCGATCACCGCGATCGAACGCGGCGCCAGCAAACCATCAATATGACTCAGGTCCTTCATAGTGTGGCCTCCGATCCAAGGATTGCCGTGCACTGGCTGGACAGGGTGCCCCCATTGCCGTGACATAACGCAAGGTCGCAATTCTCAATTTGGCGCTCGCCGGTCCCGCCACGGATTTGCGCCACGGCCTCTGCAATCAAGAACAAGCCGTACATGCCCGGATGGACGCAGGACAACCCGCCGCCATTGGTGTTGACCGCCAGTTCTCCGCCCGGTGCGATGCGCCCGTCCTCGACAAACGCGCCGCCCTCGCCTTTGGCACAAAACCCCAGATCTTCGAGGAACAGGATCGTGTTGATCGTGAACGCATCATAGAGCATCACCAGATCAAGATCCTTGCGCGTGATGCCAGCCATTTCCAATGCTCTGGGGCCACTATCGGCCGCAGCCGTGGTCGCCAGATCAGGCATGGCAACAATAGAGCGGTGATAGTTCGCAGCCCCAGCACCCAGAAAATATACCGGCTTGGCATGGAGATCCTTCGCGCGGTCCGCGCGGGTCAGAACACAGGCCGCAGCACCGTCCGTCACGAGGCAGCAATCTGCCTTGGTCAACGGGTCTGAAATCATGCGCGACGACAGAATTTCGTCTTTTGTCAGAGGGCCGCGCGCAAAAGCGTCGGGATTGAGGTTTGCCCAGCCCCGCGCCGCCAGCGCCACATCGGCCAACTGTTCGCGGGTCGTGCCATAGGCATGCATGTGCCTGCTGGCCGCAAGACCATAAGCGGTGATCGGGTGGCGCGGATTATAGGGCGTTTCGTGCCACTGCGGTTCGCTCATCGAGACAAGCCGCCCACCCGCCGTCCGCTGGTTCGATCCATAGCAAACCAGCGCCGCATCACACAGCCCCGCCTCAAGCGCGAGGGTTGCCTGAAGCAAGTGCAGCTCGAAGCTGGACCCGCCCACATTGGTGCTGTCGAAATAGCGAGGCCTTAGGCCCAGATGCTCCACCACGCTCATTGTTGGAAAAGCGTGCGCGCTGGTCGCGGCAAAAACGCCGTCAATATCCTGCATTCGCAGGCCAGCATCCGCAACGGCCGCAACGGCCGCCTGACCCAGCAGCTCCATCGCCGAAAACCCGGGGGCCTCGCCTATGCCGGCTGTCGCCATGCCCACAATTGCGGATTTTCCGCGAATATCTTGCGCGCTCATGCCGCCTCTCCTTCTAGCATATCAAAGACCACGCGATTGCCGCCTTCGGCCTCTTCAATCCGCGCAATAACGCGCGCTCCAATCGGGGCGGTTTCAACATCGGGCAGCGTGGACATCATCCGCACCCCTTCATCCAGCTCGATCAGGGCCACATTTGTGGACCCCGAACGCCCGCGATTGACGGTAATCGCATAGACAGTTCCTGTTCCCGCGGCTTGCACCCATTCAAAATCTGTCGCGCCCGTTGGTGTAATGGCGCGGGGAAAGAACACGTATTCCCCTGTGCTTTTTGCCCGCTGGATCATGAACTTTCCTTGTTCCAGATAATGTTCATAGGTCGCCTGCGGCCCCGCCTTTATTGCATTGGTGTGTGTCACGGATTTTCCTTTTTTTCGCTTTGCGTCCGGTCACTTGGACCAGTCGAGAATCATATGTGTCTGGGTTGTGACAGCCGCAGTTTTTCCGTCGCCGCGTGTCATGGTGATCTGAAGAACCATTAACGTACGGCCGACCTGCAACGCCTCGCAACGCGCGGTCACTATGTCTCCGACATGCACGCCGCGCAAAAAATTCGTCTTGCTTTCAATGGTGGTGTTCGTTTTGTCCGCAGGCAGATTGATGAATGCCAACGTCCCTGCCACATTATCGGCAAGCGTCATCAAAGCTCCGCCGTGCAGCACCCCGTTGCGGTTGGCCAGGGCATCGGTCACTTTCATGCTGCACACGGCGCAATCAAGCGCGACCGACACGATATCGATTCCGGTCAGCTCGGCATAATTCGATTGCGGCGGCATCTGATCCAGCCCTCGCGTTGCATCGGTCTTTTTTGTCATGCTGTCTGCCCCATCAGAGTGCGCGCCCCAGTGGCCATCAGACGGGCGACCTGAGCCAGGCGCGGAAAATTCACATCACAGTACAGGCGTTCAATGTCGTGTTCTGGCGCATGGCCCGTACCTAACTTTCGACCCGGATGCGCCATCGTCATACCAACCATCCCCTCTTCCTTTTTCTCTTTGGTGCCGATCATCGATTGGAAGCTCAACGCGCCATAGCAGAGCGCCCCGATCCGGGCAGTGCCATCCTGTTCGCTCTGGCGGTCTGAGCCGGCCCCGGACGACCCGCTCAGCAGCCCGTACAAACAGCTCAACACCCCTACGTCGCTACCTACAGTCATGTTTTCCATCCCATTTTCGGGTGTGCATCTCTGCAATGTTTGCGTCCAGCACAGCATTCACTATACCGAAGCAAATTCGCCATAGCGAAATAGCATGATCAATAAGAGACGTCAAAAAGATAAGTCCGGCATCAAACAGGTCAACGGCCCGCCGGAAAGCCTGGGGCTTCTCAGGAAGTCTCAGATCAAAGCCTGCGGCAGGCCTTCTGGCGGGCGGATGACCACCTGACCTTACTTCGACAGCCCATCAAGAAGCAGTTTTTGCAGAATTTCCACAAGTTCGGCCAAAGAGATATTCCCCTCTAGCCCTGCCTTTTTTGGATCAAACCATTCAACGGTCCAGTTCAATGCGCCCAACATGACCTGCCTTAAGGGGACGATCCTGATATCGGAACGCAAACAACCAGAGTCCTGCGCATCTTTCAGGATGTGGTCCCAAAGCTGTGCATATTCATGGCGCACAGGCCAATGGCGAGCACCCACATCACTGGGCAGTTGTCCATAGATTCGAATATTCGCCGAAGTGAATTCACTGGCCTGAAACAGACACTCCATATGGGTCTCGATCGCTGCAGATATTCTGCTCAGGTCGTCAGGAAACTTTTCCCGATCAGAAACGGTCCTGGCCACACCCTCCAACAGATCGCGCAGCCCCAAATCCAGCACTTCATCCAAAATGTCCTCTTTTGACCCGAAATGGTAGTAGATGCTGCCGGCCTCGATCCCAGCCTCGGTCGAAATGGCCCGCATTGTTGCCGCTTTATAGCCACGGTCTCGGATGATCCGCGCGGCCGCCGATAGCACTTGCATACGGGTACGTGCTGCCTTGTTGGTATCGGCTTTCGGTTCAATAATCTGCCGGTCGCCATGCCGGGGGACAAGAACCAGAGCGTGCTCTTTTGTGGCCATCCCATCCAGCAACAGCTTTGTAACGCGCTCGGACAGTGTTGCGACGGGAAAACGCTCCGCGTCATACCATTCAACCGTCCAGTTAAGCGCGCCGAGCACGAACTGGCGTACAGGTCTGATCGCGATATCGGTGCGAACACAGCCATTCTGCTGGGCTTCAGCCAAAAAATCGTTCCACAGGTCGGAATATGCGCGTCGCAGCGGCCGGTGTTTTTGGCGTAACTCTTCGGATAGCGTCGGAAAGTTGCGAATATTGGCGGATGTAAAATCGCTTTCAGACAAAAGAAAGGTCAGGTGTGTATCGACCATCTCTGACAGGACCTGTCGGAAATCCTTGCCCTGCGCCTTAGCCTCGGCCAGAACCCGCGACGCCTCGACATAAAGGCGGCGCAACCCAAGCTCCAGAACCTCACCCAGAATGTCTTCTTTGGACGAAAAGTGGTAGTAGATGCTGCCGGCTTCCATATTTGCAACTTTGGCGATCTTGCGCATGGTCGCGGCATTGTACCCTTCCTTGCGGAAAAACTGTGCGGCCGCTGCGAGGATCGTCTCTCGCGTCTGCTCGGACTTACTTGGCTGTCCGTCATGCAGCACAGCGTTTTGGGATTTGGGCGTCATATTCATGGGTAAATACCTCTGGACACACCGATATCAAGCGGATAAATTCAAACAGATGTTAGATTTTAGCCCGTGCACAACCAAACAGCAAGGGCCCAGGAGGAGTTTCAGGATGCGTGGACTGCAAGGCAAAAGAGTGATCGTCACAGGTGGCGGCAGCGGAATCGGACGCGAAGTGTGCAAGCGTTTCGCCGAAGAAGGGTCCGAAGTTGCGGTGTTTGATCTCAATGCGGAAGGCGCTGCCGAAACAGTATCACTTATCGAGGCGAATGGCGGGAAGGCCAGCGCCCACACGGTTGATATTGCGGATCGCGCTGCTGTCGATGCTGCCGTCGCGGCGTTTGAAGCGGGTGGCCCTGTTGATGTTCTGGTCAACAATGCGGGTTGGGATCTTATCAAACCCTTCCTCGATACCGACATGGATCTGTGGAAGAAAGTGATCGACATCAACCTTTATGGCCCGCTGAACATGCATCACGCGGTCCTGCCAGGTATGGTCAAGAACGGCGGTGGTCGCGTGGTGAACATCAGTTCGGATGCCGGTCGTGTCGGATCATCGGGCGAGGCGGTTTATTCTGCCTGCAAAGGTGGCATCATTTCCTTCACCAAGACTGTAGCCCGCGAGCTTGCGCGCAAGGGAATCCAGTTGAACGCCGTTGCACCCGGACCAACCGACACGCCGCTTTTTGCCGAAGTGGCCAAGGGTGAGGCGGGCGAAAAGATCGCCGAAGGTCTGAAGCGGGCCATTCCAATGAAGCGGCTGGGTCAGCCCACCGATTATCCGGGCATCATTTGCTTCCTTTCGTCAGATGACGCCGGGTTCATCACAGGTCAGGTCATTTCCGTATCCGGGGGCCTGTCGATGCACGGCTAGGCATTTCAGTCGGGCGCGTGCGCCCTCTGGAAGGGGAATAAGCAGAACTACCTCCTCAACTGGCCGCGCTACGGCGCGGCCTTTTTCACAAGGTCCGACATGTTTGATCCCGCCGATGATATCCGTAAAAACAGCAATCTCACCGGTTTTCAGAACCATTGCGGCGCGGATACATACGAAGACCTGCTTGAACGGTCCAACGCCAACCCCGATTGGTTTTGGTCTCAGATTATTGATCTTGCCGGCATCCGGTTCTCGCATCCCTTTCATACACTGCGTGACATCACCGACGGTCCCGAGAATATCCGCTGGGCCACCGGTGCCACGCTTAACCTGACACAAACATGTCTCGACGCACGAATTGACCTTGGACTTGGCGGCAAGACCGCGATTGACTGGGTGGCCGAAGACGGAACCACCCGCTGTTGGAGCTACACCGATCTGGCCGGGCACAGCGCCCGTGTCGCCAGCGCTCTGGCCGCCCGGGGCATCGGCGCGGGCGATGCGGTTGGCATCTATATGCCAATGATCCCTGAAATTGCGGCCGCGTTTCTGGGCATTGCCCGGCTGGGAGCCATTGCTGTGCCGTTGTTTTCCGGTTTTTCCGCTCCCGCAATCACCGCACGGCTGAGCGACAGCAACGCCCGGGCGGTGCTGACAGTTGATGCGTCACCGCGCCGGGGCAAGCCGGTGGAGATGGAGCGGACATTAATCAGCGCGATTGACGACCTTCCGTTGGTGCAAACTGTCATCAGCCTGCGCCGATACGGGGGAACATCCGCCGATCCGGCCCGCGATCTGGATTGGCATGACACAATGGCAGCGGCCGATCCGACCTTCCCCGCCGCCCCCCTAGACGCCGCCGATCCATTGATGATCGCCTATACTTCGGGCACAACCGGCCAGCCCAAAGGTGTGGTACACACGCATCTGGGGGTTCAGGCCAAAGCAACGACTGACTTCCTTCTGTGTCTCGACCTTCAGCGCGATGACCGGCATCTGTGGATGACAGATATGGGCTGGGTGATGGGGCCGCTGACGCTGATTTCGGTTCTTCTGGCTGGTGCTACGCTGGTGCTTGCCGAAGGTGCCCCGTCAACGCCAGACGACCCGTTTCGCCTGTTGCGCGTTGCCGCCGAAAAGCAGGTGACCCACATGGGCGTGGCACCCACGCTGGTGCGCCAGTTTATGGTCCAGGACCCTGCCCCGCTGGCCGGATACGACCTGTCGCCACTGCGTATCGTCGGATCAACCGGAGAGCCCTGGACCGACGATGCCTGGCTATGGCAACTGGCGCATATCTGCCGCCACCGCGCCGCGCCGTTGAACATTTCCGGTGGCACCGAATTGTTCGGCGCGATCCTGACCTCAACGGTGTTGCACCGCTTGTCGCCGGGCGGGTTCTCGACGCAAGCGTTGGGGGTTGGCGCCAAGGTTCTGCGCCCGGATGGGTCAGAGGCTGATTTGGGCGAGGTCGGTGAGTTGGTGGTGACCCACCCCCCCATGGGGCTGACGCCGACAATCTGGCAGGACAAGGCGCGGTATCTGGAAACCTATTGGTCCACCTTCCCCGGCGTCTGGTGTCACGGCGACTGGGTGCGTCACGATGCTGATGGCACATGGTATATTCTGGGCCGGTCCGATGACACTCTCAACATCGCCGGAAAACGCATCGGTCCGCCCGAAATCGAGGCGGCCATGACCCTGACCGGCAAAGTCATCGACGCCGCCGCCATCGCTGCGCCAGATGCGTTGAAAGGTGTCGCCGTTGTCGTTGTCTGCGTCGCAGCCCCCGGCGTGACCCCCGGCGCGGCATTGGTCGACTTTCTGAAAGACGCAGTCGGCACCGCGGTCTCAAAACCGTTCCGCCCGCGCGAAATTCATTTCGTCGAGGCCTTGCCAAAGACCCGAACGACGAAAACCATGCGCCGCATTGTCCGGGCGGCATTTTTGGGCGAGGATCCGGGTGACCTGTCATCGGTGCAGAACCCGGAAACCATCGCCCCCATCGAAACCTTGCAAGGAACACAGACATGATCGTTATTTTCGGCGCCACAGGCACGATTGGCACCCCCCTTATCACCACGCTTTTGGCCAAAGGCATCGCCCTGCGCGCCGTGACCAGCGATGCCGCGCGGATTGCGGCGCTAAAGGCGCAGGGTTGCGAGGCCGTGGTGGCTGATTTCGACGATCCTGCCGCGCTGGCGCGGGCCTGCAAGGGGGCGCAAAAGGTATTTCTTGTCACGCCCGCACATCAGGAAATGGGGCGTTGGAAGGCCAATGTGATCCGCGCGGCGGCAGACGCTGGCGTGCAGCACATGGTCATGTCGACCGGGCTGGGGGCCTCGCCC
>DFBD01000175.1 GCA_002367255.1 Rhodobacterales bacterium UBA3089
CGCAGAATGTGGCTCGTCTTTCTTCGCCGATCTGGTGGCCCACAAGGAGGTGCGCGAAACCTACCTCAACACCGCCGCTGCTGCCGATCTGCGCAGCCGGGTGTCGGACGAGGTCAGCTTTGGCGGTATCAACTTCCGCCGCTACCGGGGCAATGCCGCCTTCGGCATCCCGGTCGACAAGGCGGTGTTCTATCCCGAAGGCGTCGAGGGGCTGTTTGAAATCTACNNGATACCTTCGAGACCGTCAACACCTTGGGTCTGCCGCTTTATGCCCGTTCCATTCCGGATCGCGACCGCGACGAATGGGTGCGCCTTGAGATCGAGAGCAACCCGCTGCCGATCTGCACCCGCCCCCAGGTCCTGCGCAGCGCCAGGCGCACCTGATGAAAGCTATCGCCATTGCCCTAGATGCATTGTTCGCCGATGCCAACATCGGCACCGACGCAATCTACACGGATGGGAGCGGTTCTCCCGTTCTCGTCCGTGTGGTGGCGCGTCGCGCAGACAGCGTCACCGGCTTTGGCGAGGCAAAGCTCTGGTCGGAAACGCAGCACTTTGATCTCAGGGTGAGCGAGGTTGCTGCACCGCGACCCGGTGCTCGGATCGAGATTGAGGGTGAGGCGTTCCTGATCCAGGGCGAACCGGTGCGGGACCCGGATCGGTTTATCTGGAGCATTGAGGCCAGACCCGCATGAAGATGACCATCAGCTTCTCGCCCGATCTGGCGCGGATCATGGCCGAGGAAACAGAGGCTGCCGAACGCGCTGTCACACTGGGCGTCACGCAAGCAGGCGAGCGCCTGAAATCCGACTGGCGCGCGCAGGTCACCGGGGCTGGGCTGGGGACAAAGCTGGCCCGCACCATCCGCTCAGCGCGTTATCCAAAGCAGGGCACCAGTATTGGGGCTGCGTCCCTGGTCTGGTCGAAGGCCCCGCAGATCGTTGGTGCCCATGACGAAGGTGCGCCGATCCGCTCGAAAAACGGCTTCTGGTTGGCCATCCCGACCCCGGTGGCGCGCGAGCGCATCCGGCGTGGGCCGCTTGATCCCGGCATCTGGGAGAAGCGCACCGGCATGCCTCTGCGGTTCATCTATCGCCGTGGCGGTCCGAGCCTGTTGGTTGCTGACAACGTCCGGTTCACGAAGTCGGGCCGGATCCGCGAGAATGTCACCCGCCGCAAGGACGGGACCAGCTATAGCCGTCTGGCGGGGCGGACCATTGTTCCGATCTTCCTGCTGGTGCCGCAGGTGAAGCTGCCAAAGCGGCTCGATCTGGAGCGGGATGCGCGGGAGGCAGCGGCGGACCTGTCGGGGTTGATTGTGGCGAACTGGGTGGATGGGCAGAAAATATAGGACTGTCATGCGCATGTAGGTGGCAGGGATCGCGCTCGGGCCAGTCGTCTTGACGGGCGTTCAGCCCATTTCGGTCAATCAATGGCCAGAGCAGTTCTGTACGTCAATGACGCCAATGGGATAAGCAGAGAAAAGACCTTAGCCGGGGAACAGCGAACCTTGTGCCGTCGTGGTCAACCCAATTTGGAACAGTTTTTGGACGGTTGTTGGACCAACTCCCGGTAGTTGGCCCAACTGGCTTATTTGAAAGACCGTGCCGGAATGCATCGCATCAATGATCTTTTGCAGCGTGGCCTTGTTGATGCCGGTCGAACGGGAAAGCTCGCCGAGATCTTGAGAAAGGACAGC
Organism: Rhodobacterales bacterium UBA3089; assembly: GCA_002367255.1. GTDB lineage: Bacteria > Pseudomonadota > Alphaproteobacteria > Rhodobacterales > Rhodobacteraceae > NORP23. Next base: position 1,700 of record DFBD01000175.1, read on the forward strand.
CTTCTCGACTTGTTGGTAAAGATCGTCATGCGCTTCGCGAGAATACTCATAAATTTCAACGCTGATATCCGGCAGCGGGTCAAGATATTGCCGCATAATTTGCAGTGACACTTCTTTGGCCAAGCCACCTTTATCTGCACCCAGAAGAGGAAAGGCGATAGATGTGATGCCCTTAGTACGATACGTTGCAGCGAATTTCTGAAGTCCAAGCTCTAGGTATTTTGGCTTTGAAGGATGTTTCCAGTGATCCTTGGTCGGAAAGTTAAGGATCCATTGGTTTTCGGCCCGATACAGCCATAGGATTCCGGGTCGGATCTTTTTCTCTTCGCACAGAGTAGCATACTTTTCGAACATCTCAGGTTGTCTGAGCCGAAATTCGAGCGCAATCCCGGCCCCCATGACACCAACGCAGTTAATAGTGTTAACAATCGTTTGGGCTCTTGTCGCAAATATATTTCCCTTTATCATCGTCACCGTCATGCTTGAATCACTCGTTCATTTAGCAATGGCCCATCCGAAATATGATCGTGCCGCACCCGAGGAGGAAAAAACAGGTGCCCGCTGGTGTGGATGTCCGGGTGCCTCGACCCATGAAGCATAGCGCGAACTTCCGAGGCAGTCCGGTCATTGGCTGTATGTATTGCGCTGAATTGAGTGGTGTCAATGTGTTCGGAAATCAGGCACTCGCTCATCATAAGTTGTTTGCTATCAATATTGGTGATGCCGCCGCTGGACCAGTTTTCTGCCCGTATCCTGTCCCAGCGAAATTTTTCAACATCCGACAAACAGTAAGCGAATTTGCAGTCGTTCGCTGCGGCGTTCTTTTCTGAGAAGATTGAAAAATCGCTAAGGCACGCTTCGGGTCTGACCTCAATGAGGACAACCCGGTCCAGGAATTCGCATTGCTTTTGGAACAACATTGCGTTTCTGGGATTAAAGTATAGCGGGACATAGTCATGTAGGGGGCGATTGTGGATAGGTTCGGCTCTAGAACGGCGAGCGTTCACCTTCGCATTGCTAATGTCCAAGTATTCCGGTGCCTTGTCGTGGCAAAAGAGCCCTAGTTCAACAATGCTTCTGAGGTTCCGAATATGGGTCATATGGAACAATCTGAAATTGCAACGACTGAGAAGCTCCTCTTTGAGATGGATAAGCCTGTCCCGGATAAGCGTTGGATTCCAAGCGACGAAGTGCCCGCCGTCTTTGGCTTTCAGGTGTATCCCATAGTTGTTCCCGTGCTCGGTTAGTTCAAATTCTCTGTTGGGCTTAACGATAAGCCCAACCTGAATAAGTTCATCAAACAATAGAGGTTTGCCCTTTATTCCGAGAACCCGACCTAACTTACTGGTTGACAGGAATAACGGTCGCGGGGATTGGGCGGCGGGAATTTTGGCAGGTAGCTGGACCGGAGCGCAAACAATTGGCGCTGGTGCGGGAGCAGGCTCGGCGGCCTGTGACAAGGGAACTATTTTGCGAGGCGGAAACCTGTGGCGACGTGAGGAAGGTTTATTGTTTTCGCTACCAAATATTTCGCTAACGACGCCAGCGGCTACTACTCCGAGAATCCATTCTATCAATGTGGCAGCTCCCATCTGATCGAAATGTGATCAGTTTTCGGTATATGGGTCTTCCGGCTTTTTTTGGTGGCAAGACAGTGGCAAGAGTTTGTCTGTTTGGCCTTTCGTCGGTTGTGGGTTGTTATCGCATTTTCAGCCGCAGCGACTGGCCGCGAGCCACCCTTCCATCCATAGGTAAGAACATGCCCACCACCCGCGAAACCATCCTACAATCGCTGCACGCGCTCCTGCAAACCCAGCCCGCGACTGCGCTGCGTGGCGAGGTTCTGCCCGAGCGGATCCCGGCCGCTGGCCTGCTAATCCTGCGCGACGGCGACCCTGGAGACCCAGAAGTTCTGCTCTCGCCGTTGCTGTACCTCTATGACCACCGCGCCGAAATCGAAGTGATCGTGCAGGCTGGCGACTCGACCACGCGCGACGCAGTCCTGGACATTTTACTGGCCAGCATCGGAACGGCCCTTGCCGCCGACCGCACGCTGGGCGGCCTCTGCGACTGGGTCGAACTAGAAGCCCCAAAGCCGGTCGATCTACCGATCGAAGGCGCGGCAACTTTGAAGGCCGCGGTCGTTCCGGTGATCCTGACCTACCCCACTGCGGATCCGATCGGATGAAGGTGCCAGCGCCTGACGTTCAAGTTGGCTTTTTGACCGCACAGGTCGAGTTCACCTGAGCACCGCTTTCAATGCACAGTGTTTCAGAGAAGATTTCGCCGGAGACTTTTGCGGTGGAATGCAAATTTACGACGCTGCCGAATATCTTGCCTTTGAACTGTCCTTTGATTGAAACTTTAGCAGCGTGCAGTTCGCCGTCCACCGACCCGCTTTCTTCGATCACGATCGCATCGGCGGAGACCTTTCCATCCACATGGCCAAGCAACTCGACAAGACCGGGAACATGAAGATCGCCTGTGAGTTTTGATCCCGCCGTGAAGTGGGACCGCCCACCTTGGGCGCTGGCGGCCGGTTGGAAACCTGGCGTGTCGGTGGACTGTGACATGATCGGGGATCCATTCGGGCTAAGTTTTAGTCACGCCCGGAGATGGGCAGATTACTCTGCCCAAGACTAAACGGTCCGGGCGTTGAATAGAAATAGCAATAACGACTTGGAAGGAAACAAGACATGGCACGCGCACAAGGAGCGCGGGCGCAGATGGCGCTCGCGTTCGAGACACTCTATGGCACCGCCCCGGCGGGCGGATATTTCCGGATCCCGTTTGCAAGCTCATCGCTGGGGGCGGAGCAACCGCTGCTGAACTCGGAACTTCTGGGCTATGGCCGCGATCCACTGCCGCCGGTGAAGGACGCGGTGACGGCAGATGGTGACATTTCCGTGCCGATCGATGCAGAGGCCTGGGGGATCTGGCTGAAGGCGGCGTTCGGCGATCCGGCCAGCACAGGCACCGGTCCCTGGACGCATGCGTTCCAGTCCGGAAGCTGGGCCCTGCCCAGCATGGCCATCGAGACCGGCATGCCCGAGGT
>DFBD01000240.1 GCA_002367255.1 Rhodobacterales bacterium UBA3089
GTTGCGGAAAATCACCATGGTGATCGCAGGCCACGCGTCGCGCCCGCAGGCGGTCATTTCATTCATCGAAATCCCGAAGGCTCCGTCACCTGCGAAGCCGACAACGGGGGTATTCGGTTGGCCGATTTTCGCACCAAGGATCGCAGGAAAGCTGTACCCACACGGGCCAAACAGGCCCGGCGCCAGATATTTGCGCCCATCCTCGAACGTCGGATACGCGTTGCCGATGGCGCAGGCGTTGCCGATGTCGGAACTGATAATCGCTTCCTTCGGCAAAGCGGCCTGAATGGCACGCCAGGCTTTGCGCGGGGACATGTGGTCTGGCTTGGCACCGCGCGCGCGTTGGTTCCAGGTTGTGCCTGCGTCATCGTCTTCGTGATCCATCGAGGTCAGCGTCTGTGCCCAACCGGATTTCGTTGTGGAAATCAAGTCGCGGCGTTCCTGACGCCCAGCATCCCCGGCTGTTGCGGACAGTTGTTCCAGTATCTGTTCGGCCACTTGTTTCGCATCGCCAACGATACCAACGGTCACAGGTTTGGTCAGGTCGATACGGTCGGCGTTGATGTCCACCTGAATAATTTTCGCACCTGTGGGCCAATAATCGATGCCGTAACCGGGCAGAGTCGAGAACGGGTTTAGCCGCGTACCCAGTGCCAGCACCACGTCGGCCTTGGCGATCAATTCCATCGCCGCCTTCGATCCGTTATACCCCAACGGCCCCGCGAACAACGGGTGCGAGCCAGGGAAAGCGTCGTTGTGCTGATAGCCGCAACAAACGGGCGAAGACAGACGTTCTGCAAGGTCTTTCGAGGCGTTGATCGCCCCGCTGATAACCACACCTGCACCGTTCAGGATGACGGGAAATTTGGCTTCGGACAGCAGTTTGGCCGCCTCTGCAATTGCGTTTACCCCACCGGCGGGGCGTTCAAAATCCACAATCGCGGGCAGGTCGATGTCAATCACCTTGGTCCACATGTCGCGCGGTATGTTGATCTGCGCGGGGGCGGACAGGCGTTTGGCTTTCATGATCACACGGTTCAGAACCTCGGCCACGCGGGAAGGGTCGCGGACCTCTTCTTGATAGGCGACGCAATCGGCGAACATGTTCATCTGTTCGACTTCTTGAAACCCCCCCTGACCGATGGTCTTGTTGGCGGCTTGCGGCGTTACCAGCAGCATCGGCGTGTGGTTCCAATAGGCGGTCTTGATCGGGGTCACAAAATTCGCAATTCCGGGGCCGTTCTGCGCAATCGCCATGGTCATTTTGCCCGACGCGCGCGAGAACCCGTCCGCCATCATCCCGCCGCTGTATTCGTGCGCACAGTCCCAAAACGTAATCCCCGCCGCTGGAAAATAATCCGAGATAGGCATGAAAGCCGAGCCGATAATACCGAACGCATTATCAATTCCGTGCATTTGTAGAACTTTAACGAAAGCCTCTTCGGTGGTCATTTTCATGGCGATATCCTTGCTTGGGTATGGGTAAATTTGGAAACGAATATGGGCGAGCGGGCGTATCGGGAATAGGGCCAGAATTCAGGTGGAATTATAGCCAGTTTGCATTTCAATGATTGCCTGGTCAATTCGCCTGATCCCTTCGGGAATCTTTTCGGATGGAATGGACGAGTACGCCAGCCTGAAGAAATTCCTCGGGGCGTCAGTACTTTGAAAAAACGGCGCACCTGCTTCGATCAAAACGCCTTGGGCTTTAAGAGTTTCTGCAAGCACTTCTGTGTCAATGTCATCAGGCGCCTCTAACCAAAAGCTCGAAGCGCCAAAAGATGCGCTGCCGGCAACGGTCATGTTTGTTCCCTTCAAAGCCTGATCCATTACAGTCCTTCGTTTTAAGAAAACGCTACGCATGCGTTTGATCATGGCGTCGTAATGCCCAAGCCCCAGGAAATAGGCGGTCGTTCGTTGGATATGACCTGGCGGGTGGCGAAGAACGGCGGAACGAAGGGCGCGGGCTTGGCGGATGAAGGGTTCCGAAGCAACGAGATAGCCAAGTCGCAAGCCCGGGAACAGGGATTTGGAGAAGCTGCCAGTATAAATCACCCGCCCGTCTTCATCCAAAGACTTGAGGGCAGGGGATGGAGATTTCAAAAAACTCATTTCGAACTCGTAGTCATCTTCGACAATGATGAAACGCTTCTCGCGGGCGAGGCGCAGCAGTTCGTGGCGTCGGGCCATCGGCATTGTGGTTGTCGTCGGACATTGGTGGCTAGGCGTGGTGAACAGAACATCAATATCATCGGGCAGACGGTCTGGTGGAAGGCCGTCATCGTCAATTTCTACTGGGTATTGTTTGCAGCCAGTGTAGCGCAGGATTTCGCGTAGGCTGTAATACCCCGGGTCCTCAAAGGCGGCACTGCGATCTGGGTTTAGTAATATTTGTGCCACCATCCACAGCGCGTTTTGTGCGCCGACAGTTACGAGGATTTGCTCGGGTTTTGCCAGAATTCCGCGCCTTGGCAGGGAATTTCTTGCGATAAAGTTAATCAGTTCCGGGTCGTCGCGCTCGGCGTAATCCGAGGTTAAACTGTCGAACTCTTTCTTCCCTAATGCTTGCAGCGCGCATAACCGCCAACTTGATTGGTTAAACAACGTGCTGTCTGGCTGGCCATAGATAAACGGATAGGGATAATCGCGCCAGTTCTGCGGTTTGTGAACATATTTACCGCCAACGAAATTTCGCTGCACGGCTTGGTCCCAGTCTACCTTGTCCTCAATCATAGCCCCGGAAATGGGTTGTAAGGGCGCACTTGGGGCTGTTTCTGAGACATAATAGCCGGATCGATCGGTGGCAGTTATATAATCATCCGAGACCAATTCATTGTAGGCGAGCGTCACTGTTATTCGCGAAATCCCCAAATGCGTCGCCAGTTTTCGAGACGACGGCAGCTTTTCGCCCGGATGCAGACGCCCCGCCAAAATCGCTGAAGCAACGATCTGTTGTATCTGTTTTTGCAAGCTGCCCTGAAAATTCGGATCAAGGAAAAACGCATCTTCGACGAGGGCCATGGAGTTCCAATCTGGACTTAACTTTCGGGATTATCTGGCCCTAAGAGAAGCCCAAAACCAATCCTAGTGTCAAATCAAAGTTTACTCGGACAATCAAAAATAGGGGATGCAACATGGCTTTTGACGTGCAATCAAACTCGCTGGAAGAGTTCTGGATTCCGTTTACCGACAATAAAGGTTTCAAGAAAGATCCACGCCTGATTACCAGTGCCAGCGGGGTATATATGACGGATCATATGGGCGGGACGGTGATCGATGGGTCGTCTGGCCTGTTTTGCAGCCCCGCCGGCCACAGCCACCCCAAGATCATCGAGGCGGTGCATGAGGCGATGCAAACCTTCACCTACGTGGCCCCCTTCGGGTCGGGCCATCCGCTAAGCTTTGCGCTGGCCGAACGTGTAGCGCGCTTGCTGCCGGAAGATTTCAATCACGTGTTTTTCGTGAACTCGGGTTCCGAGGCGATTGATACAGCGCTGAAAATGGTCATGGCATACCATTCCGCGATGGGTTGTGATCGCAGCCGTTTTGTCAGCCGGGAACGGGCGTATCACGGGGTTAACATCGGCGGAGTTTCCCTTTCGGGTATGGTTAACAACCGCAAAACTTTCCCGTCTGTCATCCCGAACGTAGCGATGATGCGCCACACTTGGGACGAAGAAGAACTGTTTGTACGCGGCCAACCAGAACGCGGAGTCGAGCTGGCGAATGACCTGCAACGGATGGTCGAAAACTATGGCGGCAACACGATTGCGGCCTGTTTTGTTGAACCCGTCGCGGGTTCAACCGGCATCCTTGCTCCGCCCAAGGGGTATTTGGAACGCCTGCGCCAGATTTGCGACGATAACGGCATTCTGCTGGTGTTTGACGAGGTTATCACCGGCTTTGGCCGTCTGGGTGACAGGTTCGCGGCAGATGTCTTCGGGGTTACGCCGGACATCATGACGATGGCCAAGGCACTAACCAACGGATCTATTCCGATGGGGGCTGTGGGGGTTACGGACCATGTGTATGACGTGATTTCGGATCAATCTGCGCCGGGCGCTATCGAGTTTTTCCACGGGTATACCTATTCGGGTCATCCTGCGGCTTGTGCTGCGGGTCTCGCCACTATGGCGATATTCGAGGAGGAGGGGTTGTTTGATCGTGCCGCTGAAATGACACCGTATTTCCTCGACGCGGTTTATTCCCTGAAAGACCATCCATTAGTCAAAGACATTCGCGGCATCGGTATGATGGCCGGGGTGGAGCTGAAATCAAACGGCAAACCCGGCCAGCGCGGGGGCAGGGCGCAAAGCGATCTGTTCTGGAACGGGATGCACGTGAAGTTCACTGGCGATACCGGCATTCTTGCGCCGATGTTTGTCGCGGAAAAATCACATATTGATGAAATGATTGATAAGCTGACGAAGACTTTGGACGAACTGCCGGTCTAGCTTGGGGTATCGGAGCGCGTGACGCGCTCCGATAATATCTTATACGTCGATCTCGATCGCATCGCCCGAAGCGATCGCAAGTTCAACGGCGGCTGTCGCAACGGCCAAATCCTGCAAGCCAACCCCTGTGCCGTCAAACAACGTGATCTCGTCGTCCGAAGTGCGCCCCGCATGCACGCCGTTGATGACAGACCCGATTTCGTTGATCTGGCCTTCGGCGATCTGGCCTTCGGCAATCGCATGCTGGCATTCCCCGATAGTGATCGATTGCGCGACCTCGTCGGTGAACACGGTTGCCTTGGCAACCAGTGCAGATTCGACTTCCTGCTTACCTTTGGTGTCCGTACCCATGCACGCGATATGCGTTCCGGGCTTCACCTGCGCGGCCATCAGGATTGGTGCAAAGCTGGACGTAATCGA
>DFBD01000194.1 GCA_002367255.1 Rhodobacterales bacterium UBA3089
CGGGTTGTGGCCGAAGGGGCCGATTTGGGCATCTGTCTGGATGGTGATGCGGATCGCGTGATGATCATTGATGAAAAAGGCAACGTGGCTGACGGCGACCAGATCATGGGGCTGATCGCGCAGACATGGGCGGCTTCGGGAAAATTGGCGGGGGGCACGCTGGTGTCGACCGTGATGTCCAATCTGGGACTGGAACGCCACATGGAAAGCCAAGGTTTGCACCTGCTGCGCACCGCCGTTGGCGACCGCTACGTGGTCGAGGCAATGCGGGCAGGCGGATTTAACCTTGGGGGCGAGCAATCCGGCCATATCGTCATGACGGATTACAGCACCACGGGTGATGGCTTGATTTCGGCGTTACAGTTTTTAAGCGCGATGGTGAAAACCGGCAAGCCCGCCAGCGAGTTGGCGAAGGTATTCGAACCCGTGCCACAACTGTTGCAAAACGTGCGCTATAAGAAAGGCGCGGACCCATTGGCGGAAGCTTCTGTAACTGCGGCGATCACTGATGGGGAAAGCCGTCTGGCGGCCAACGGAAGGNNTGCTGATCCGCAAGTCCGGCACGGAACCGCTGGTGCGGGTGATGGGCGAATGCGAAGACGAAGCGCTGCTTAAAGCCGTTATCGCCGACATTTGCACCGAGGTCGAGAAGTTCGCCTAGACTTTCTTTACGCGATCCCGTGAAATCAGCAAACCGCCAAGAATGATGGCGTAAGCTGATACCGTGTGCAGCGTTAACGGTTCATCAAGAATGAAGAACCCGACGAATCCCGCCCATACCGGCAGTAAAAATCCGACTACAGACATGAAGACCGGCCCTTTGCGTTTCACCACAATGTAACGAATGTTTTGGCCTATGCCACTGGGCAGAATGCCAAGTGCTATCAGGGCGATCAGGGGAACCGTAGGTGCCCCAAGTGCGGTTTCAAAGGCCGAGTATCCGAAGGGCAGCAGGAATACCGCGCCTGAAATCATGGTGCCTGCTGTAGCGCGGAAAGGCGGAATGGAAGGCATCAGTTTGATGATTATCCCACCGCTGGCGTAACCGATGGCGACCAATAGGCAGGCGAGCTGGGCTATGGTTTGGCCCTCGGCCCCGACTTGGCTGATGGCGGAGGGGCCGGCCAACCAGACAAGGCCGGTAAATCCGATGGCGAAGCCAACCCATTTGCGCCGCGATACCGGCTCGTGCAAAATCACGCGGGAGGCCAGCAGGACGAACAGTGGCACGGACGAGATAAAGATCGAGGCCACACTGCTGGGTATCGATAACTGCGCCCATGACAAAAGAGTGACGGGCGCGGCAAGGCCGACAACTCCGAGTATGGACAACCAGCGCCATTCCAGCAATGTATTTGGCACGCCTTGCCCAGATATGATTGCGACGGCCGCGACGACGACGGCGGCCAGTGCGGTGCGTCCGAATGAGGTTTCCACAGCCGAAAACCCTTCCAGTGCCACTGTGGTCAGCCCGAAGGCAGAGCCCCAAGCGACAATTAGGAAGGCCACAAAGGCATAGGATAACCAATCGGTTTTCACGGCCGCGCCCTCCGGATTTTTATCTGGCTAACGCCCAGACCAATCAGAATCAACCCAAGGGCCCAGACAAACTGACCGGGTAGGGACTCGTTCAGGACAACCATGCCGATGACGACGGCCCAGACGGGGACTTGGTAGTTCACAAGGCTAAGGAATGGCGGGCCCGCCGCCTTGATGATGTAGACGAGGATCACCGTAGCCAAGGCAGTAGGGAACAGTCCCAGGTATAGAACGCCAAGTAAGGCGGCCTGGTTTGGCACGGCGGGAATGCCCTCGAATATCAGCGCGACTGGCACCAGCATCGCCGAGGCCATTATCAATGCCGCCGAACTGAACGCCATTTGCGGGCCATGCGGGGCAAGCCGGGTGATGATAGACCCGATTGCATAACAGCAGCTGGCAATCACACAGACGATGCGGGCGATGTTTTCGATATCCCCGCCACCGGATTCAAGGATTTGGGCGGGGCCGATCAGGATGACCACACCGACGAAACCAACCGCGAAACCGAAGATTCTTTGCGAGCTTAGGCGCTCGCCCGGAATGAAAAAATGCGACAAGGGCAATACCAGCAACGGAACCACGGCCATTGTAATCCCTGCATACCCCGACGATACATGGATTTGCGCCCAGCTTAGCAGTGAAAACGGGACGGCATTGCTAAACATCCCCATGCCAAACGCATGCAGCCATGTTTTGCGGCCAGTTGCAGTGCGGGTGGCGGGCAGCCCATGCCCCATTTTGATGCTGACACCGGTCAAAATAGCGGCTGCAATGGTGACCCGAATAGCCGCGACGGTAATCGGCCCGAACCCCGTAAGTGCCACCGAGACACCCAGGAACGATGCGCCCCAGATTAAACCCAACGCTAACAACAGGGACCAATTAATCAAGTGGGGCCGGTTCATGTGACGTCCTTTCCAAAACAAGGCGCAAAACTAACGCGTTGACCCCGGAAAGGGAAATAACAAATGTTGATCTGACCTATCTCGAATATTCGTGCATTTTAACCGTTGCAAAAACGCCATGCGTAACAATACCGGCCGC
>DFBD01000111.1 GCA_002367255.1 Rhodobacterales bacterium UBA3089
TCGCAGTTCCGTGGCTCGTTAATCTTCAAACCGGACACCGCCCTTTCGCTTGACCGGATGCAGGTTGAAATCAATGATTTGTCGCTTACCGGTGCCACCGACTGGCATTCCGTTGCAAGCGAAGCCAGCATTGCATTTTTTGCCCATAAGGCGCCGGATATGCAGCCGAATTCCTATGACCTTTACGCCAAAGCGCTGGAGTTTTCACCGCCCACATTCTTGCGAGATGCTGTTGACCAAAGCGGCGCTCTGCCAGATACCATTCCCGAGGCGATATTCGACGCCTCCATAACCTACGATAACCCTTGGGACCGTTTCGCAATCGAACAAACCAATCCCCGCATGACTGCCATGAAAATCCGTGATCTACGGTTCTTGTGGGGGGGCTTGCAGTTGAACGGCACAGGCTCCTTCGAAGTTACAAAAACCGGTTATATCGACGGGACTTTCACATTGCAGGCGAAGAAGTGGCGTGAATTGCTGGACGTGGTTATTGCGGCACAACTGCTAACCCCCGAATTTTCAAAATCGATGGATCGCGGTATATCCTTCTTCGCAACGCTCGCCGGTAATCCCGAAGATCTGGAAATCACGCTGCGCTTTGCAAACGAGTTAACCTACATCGGATCCGTCCCTATCGGTCCGTCGCCTCGTGTTTACTGAAGATAAGGTATCGTTATCACTTGATCTATATCCAGAAGATTCGGATTGTTCATGACATCCTGATTGGCAGTGTAAATAGTCCGATATAACAACGCATCCCCGTAAAATGCCGTTGCATAACTGGCCAGTGAATCGCCCGATCTCACTGTTATGGTGCGATTACCGTCCACCATAACGACCCGTGCTGCAAACTCGGGATCTAGATTTTCGGCGGCCTCCTCCGGCTCTGTTTCTGCTGGCTCGGTCGTAGTTTGCATGTTTTGGCTTTCGTCAAGCAATGCGGACAGGTACGCAGCATCCACTGATTTCTGTTCCGTTACCGAAGCCTTACTATTGGCAACACCCTGAAACAGGTTTTGCGCATCAATCCCGCCATCTGCACCTTGCAAAATCAGCGGAATCGGCCCCGAGAACCGCACCGCCACTTCCTGACCAAAAAATACGGCTGTCTGGTTAATGTCCAGATCGGCCTTCTCGCCAGCCCCGATAAGCCGCTCAATCGCCGCTCTAAAAGCATCTGTGGTTTCATTCGATATCGAACCGCCTTCGCCAGCGATCAGATCTTCGTTCACCAGATCAAACAAGGCCAACATCGCTTTATCGGAATAAAATGTCAGTCGCCGTAAAGATGACGGAGGAATCGTCGGCAACGTAACCGCTTGCGCGACACGTACGCCGGAATCAGCGTATCCAGGCATCCGGTATTCAACAGGAACCGAGTGGGCTGAAACCGCCCCGGCAAAGACAATGGCGTTTAAAACAACACCGAATGTTAGCTCCTTTTGCATAATACCCCTATAGTTTGCTTGTTTATTCCGAATTCTTCATTAACCTTGCATACGTCTAAATCTATAATTTGTTCTTAGAGCCCCACTGCCACTTATTCTGGCACAACCACGCTCAGGCCCATTGACGCCCATGATTGCATACCACCACGGTAGTAATACAACCGGTCAGCCGGATAACCGATGTCTAGCAAGTTGAGAATTGCGCGCGGAGACTGCCCACACCATGGACCATTACAAAACAGCAACAGTTCCGCAGCATTATCGAAATTCCAGTCGCCACTCGGCAAAGGTTCCCCCCCCAGCAAGTTCAAAAGCTGGTCCAAGAACGGATTGGCGTCAGACGCCGAGAACATATTGAACGGCAGGTTCACAGAACCGGGTATAGTGCCGGCAAGGAAGAAACTTTCAACACGCGCATCAATTAGGAAACCGCCACCTGGCTCCACGAAGTCCTCGATGAAGTCCAGCAATTCGACCTCGCCAACGGTTTGCACACCATCGGCTATAATCATCGGCTGAATACAGAACGGCGGGCAAGCGCGTGATGTTTTCGCAAACGCATCACTGATCGTCGCGTTATTATCCTGATCGCGTTCAATCACATGAAATTCGCCGCCGGCTTCAAATTCGAAAAATGGTAAGTCAGGAGTAATCCAGACATCTTGCGCCTGCACGGGCCCTGCTAACAGTATTGTGGCAGGAATAACGGCATGCAGTAATTTTTTCCAAATAGGCATTTGGCCTCCTTGAGGTCTGTTGGGCAAATCTTCCGGAGTGGTTTTCATAGCATAATAACCTCAATATTTACATACTTTTCAGCACTTTAGATCATAATGTGCCAGCACCCACTTCTGACTAATATATAGAGCATATACTAATGTGATAAAATTTCGATGGTTTTTTTATCTACCTGCATAAAATACTCGCCAAAGCGTTCAAACCCTGTTTGTGATCCAGATTTCTACATGGCGGTTCATAAGCCGCCCGTGCTGCGATTTATTGCGGGCAATTGGTGAAACCTTGCCGCGCCCAGTGGACGTTCACATCAACTTAACCTTGCCGTGATAGCCCACTTCAATGGGCGTAAAGCCTTATCGGCAATACGCACCACTGCGATAGCTGGCCGTATCGAAATGCATGTGATCTTGATGGAACCGGTCTCCGTCTGGTCCCAGAGTCGTGCCGAATGGCCCACAAGCCGCCGAATACATTCCGCGCAGTACCGGCCCGTATTTATTGGACCGCCAGTGCTCCAACACCGACACTGTATCACCGTTGTCCAGCGTAAAG
>DFBD01000184.1:0-1653 GCA_002367255.1 Rhodobacterales bacterium UBA3089
ATGAACCGCAAATACGCATCACCTGAATTTTCCGGTCGCGTTGGCAGATAAATAGACGTGATGATTTCCCCCTTGCCCAGCGACGTCTTGCTTGGCCCAACTGGAATTTCTACCACCGGACATTCCCGCGTTCCGTTCGGGCCAACAATCGTTGCAACTGCGTTGGCCGCAACCATCGCAGGCACACTATCGGCCGCAGGCGAAGCATTACAAAGGTTGCCGGCAAGCGTCGCACGCCCTTGAACCTGGGTCGAGCCGACCAGCTCCATCGCTTCGACCACGCCGGGCCAAAGTGCCACAAGATCAGCATGTTCGCCCATTTCGGCACCCGAAACCGCCGCGCCGATGCGAAAACCACCATCTTCGGCAGTAATGTCGCGCATTGCGTCGATATGTTTAATGTCGACGATCAGCTCGGGTTCCACCAACTTCAGACGCAGTTGTACCAGAACATCGGTTCCGCCTGCTAAAATTCGTGTGATACCGCTGGAATCATTCAACAACTTAACCGCCTCTTGGACGGTTGAGGGCGTCTCAAATCGCATTGCGCGCTCCTGTAATAGGGATAACTTCCCGTTCACTCTTTCAAAAATACACGCGTTTGCCAATGGCAAAAATTGGCAGTATGAAAATGCGGAATTTAGGTGTGCCTGGAAACCCAGTCCGGCACAATGCCGCTATCTTTGATGTAACCAGCCGTATCCTTGCCTGCAAACAGGCCGTAATCGGTTATCAGAATGGTTTTCACACCAATTGCCGCACCACCAAGAACATCGGTGTGCAAGGTATCCCCCACCATCGCGATCCGATCACGCGGGATTGACGGGGCAACCTGCGCCAAGGCCAGATCATAAACGTTCGTGAAAGGTTTACCGAAGAACCCGGGGGTAATACCCGTGCGATGCGCCAGATCGTGTGCATACCAGCCCGGCTCTAAGGACAGGCCCGTTTCGCGTGGTGCTACGATATCAGGGTTACCTACCATCACAGGGCGCGGATTGCGTTTAAGAGAGGATACCAACATATCCTGATGCGCCCCGGTCCAAGGGGCGCTGCCTAGAAGAATGAAACCCTCGACTTGATCGTAAAGCGCGGCATCCAGTTCAAGGCGCATGCATGGCACGGGGAAATCTTGCAGTTTGGATTCCTCTAACGCCATAACGCCCCAAAGTTTTTCGGGCCGCCCCACCAGACCTACACTCAAGGCATCTCGGCTGGCGATCACGTCGGATTGTTGGAAGTCAAAGCCGAATTTACGGTATTTCGCTAACGAAACCTCTGGCGGCAACGACGCGCCGTTGGTGACAACAAACACCTGCTTGCCCGCCGCTTGCAATGCCGCCACCCGTTCCGGCGCACCGGGAATAACTGTATCGCCGATGTTCAAAACCCCGAAGGCATCCAGCAGAAAAACGTCAATCTGGTCCGCTACCTCGCCAAGATTCGCGATTTGAACGGAGTGTTCAGGAAAGACCGCCGTAGGCAGCGATCCCCTCACTCTTTCGTATTGCGCAAAGGCCCAATCAGCATCAGACGCCATGGTATATCCTAGATAATAGCACCGCGCACTTTGGCGGATACCCACTCGCCTATAACAACGGCAACCAAAATTACAGCCAGAATAAGCGAGACCTGCGGCCATGCCAGAATATC
>DFBD01000184.1:1800-2710 GCA_002367255.1 Rhodobacterales bacterium UBA3089
ACGATGCCGTAAACCATAACCTGCCAACGCGTAGCGCCCGTTGCGGTGATCGCCTCGACCTGCGTTTCGTCAATTTCTTCAATCGCTTCATACAATAGTTTTGCGCAGAACCCGATGGAGCGGATAGATATTGCTACCATCCCCGCAAACACCCCTGGTCCGATGATGGAAACCAGCAACAAAGCCCAGATCAAAGAATTGATCGAGCGTGTCGACACGATAATCAAAAGCGCTATTGGACGAACGAACAGTTTGCTCGGCGTGGTATTTCGCGCAGCCAGAAAGGCAACGGGAACCGCCATACACAACGCAAAGAACGTACCCAGCGTGGCTATGTTCAGCGTATCCCAGATAGGTTTACCTAGTTGGGTGATATAACCCCAACGTGGCGGCAAAGCGCGCCCACCAATGTCCGCCGCAATCCGAGGCGCATCATAAACGAAAAACCACGTAGTTTGATCGGATATCTTCATCCAGCTAAGATAGAAAATTATCCCTGCCGCCATCCACATTGCCCAACGAAGAAGCTGCGAATTGCGGTCCCGAACTTGCCAGACTTTTACACCGTTTTTATCATTAATAGGCATTACTGAACCCTCGCTCTGATAATACCCGAGAGATACTCAAGCAACATGACAACAACGATGATGATCAACAGGATCGCAGCTACGGTGTCGAACTCGTACCGATCAAACGCGGTATTTAGAGTTGCTCCGATGCCACCCGCACCAACCAGCCCTAAAACGGCTGATTCACGGAAATTAATATCCAGACGATAGATCGAAAGGCCGATTAAGCGTGGCATAATCTGTGGTTGCACGCCGAAGTTAACCCATTGCAGCCAGCTGGCCCCTGTTGCCTTAACAGCCTCGGCTTGGACTTTATTCATATCCTCGATCTCCTCTGCCAG
>DFBD01000184.1:2781-4838 GCA_002367255.1 Rhodobacterales bacterium UBA3089
AAAATCGCAACAAACAGAATGGCAACGATGATCTCGTTCAGTGCGCGCGAAATTGAAACGATGAAGCGGCAGACCAGATAGACGGGCAAAGGCGCGATATTTCGTGCGGCCCCAAGTGCAATCGGGATAGAGATCGCGATGCCGACGATAGTCGAAGTGACCGTCATGATCACGCTCTCTATCATACCCTCTTTGATATCAGATGCACGCGAGCCGAAATCCGGATGTGCAAAGGCGACGATGAACTTGCGCCCACGTTCCAACCCTTCGTAAACACGGTGCCAGTTGACCTCCATGGAAAGGAGCGCTGCAAAGAAATACACCACTGCGAATAGCAAAATCCCCCAGCGCAACGCCGGGTTCGTTATGAACGGTGGCTTTTTCCAAGGCGTACCGACTTGGGATTCGAGTGTCACGCTCACGCTTCACCCTCCTCGTCTTCGTCCACAGTCTCGATGGTGGCTTCCCAGTCTTCTTCGCCGTAGATGCGGGTTAGTACGTCCGGAGACAGTTCCGTTGGCCCACCGTCAAAAATAATTTCACCCAAATTCAAAGCCACAACGCGCTGCACAAACATTTGTGCCAAATTCACGTCGTGGATATTGATGATCGCGGCCAGCCCTCGCTCACTACACATCTCGACGATCAAGCGCATAATTTCACGCGACGTTTTCGGGTCGAGCGATGCTGTCGGCTCGTCTACCAGCAACAAAGCCGGGTCCTGGATCAGCGCACGACAAATGCCAACACGTTGACGCTGCCCACCGGAAAGTTCATCGGCTCGTTTATCCGCCATATGCAACAAACCAACGCGGTCCAGAAGACGATACGCCTCGTCCACGTCAGATTGCGGAAACTTGCGAAGGAAGCTGCGCCAGAAACCTACGTAGCCAAGGCGGCCAGACAGGACGTTCTCCATCACCGTCAGGCGCTCAACCAGTGCGTATTCCTGAAATATCATACCCATGCGGCGGCGTTCTCGACGCAGGCCAGCGGACCCCAAGGCTGTCAGCTCGACGCCATCTAAAGTGGCGGTGCCACTCGTCGGATCTACAAGACGGTTAATACAACGGATCAGTGTGCTTTTTCCTGCACCGGATGGCCCGATAAGCGCAATAACCTGCCCTTTAGCCACCTCCAGATCGACGTCGCTAAGCGCCTTGTCTCCGGTTTTATAAACTTTAGTAAGTTTTTCTAACTTCAACATCTATCCAGACCCTAACCCCATAAAAAGTGCCCGCGCATTTCTACACGCGGGCACAATTAGTTTATTGATTTATTCGCAAGCGTAAGAAACGCCGTTGGCGGTATCAATCTTGCGGATAACTTCCCAGAACTCTTGATAAGTCATTGGAAGGAACTGCCCCTCGTTAGACTTCTCGAATTCTTCCTGAAGCGATGTGCCTTCCCAATCGAATGTGAAGAACGACTTGCGGATGTTTGCCGCCAGTTCAGGATCAAGGTTGTGCGCAATACCGAAACCGGTAGTCGGGAATGTCTGTGATTTATAGATCGAAACAACATCATCCGCCTCAATTACGCCACGGCTGACCATACGGCTAAGAACCGAGTTCGCGATCGATGCCGCTGGGTAATCGTGGTTGGCAACACCCAGAATGGAGTTGTCATGCTTACCCGAAAACGCAGGTTCGAAATCACGATCAGGAATCATATCGAAGTCTCCCTTCAGGATCGCCGATGGCGCCTTGAAACCGGAGTTCGATGTTGGTGATGTGAACGCAAGAACGCCACCTTTGATGTCTTCAACACTTTCGATGCCCGAACCAGGGTAGGTCAGGATTTCCATCTCGTAGCCGAAGTTGCCGTCAAGCGACGCCATGATTGTGAACGGGTTGAAGCCCGCACAGTTAACAGCCAACGGGTTGGAACCGGTGTTGAAGCCAGCGATATGCAAACGACCGGAGCGCATAGCCTCGATCTGTGCCGCGTTCGACTGAACAGGGAAGAACACGACGTCTTTGCCGGTTACTTCTTCCATGTAGTCAAGGAAATCTGACCAGACTTCTTTATATACGGCCGGATCTTCAACCGGTGTA
>DFBD01000013.1 GCA_002367255.1 Rhodobacterales bacterium UBA3089
TTCGCGAGTGTCGTTGGCGTCTTTAGTGGAGACGAAGCGGGAGAGTTGGCGGACTTGGACTGGTAGGCCGCGGAAGCGTTCCGAGAAGCTTTTGTAGTGTTGGCGGGCCAGCAGGGTTGTGGGGGCGACAACGGCGATTTGCATGCCGGACATGGCAGCGACGAAGGCGGCGCGCATCGCGACTTCGGTTTTGCCAAAGCCTACATCGCCGCAAATCAGGCGGTCCATCGGTTGGCCGCTGGCCATGTCTGAGAGGGTGTCTTCGATGGCGTTTAGCTGGTCGTCTGTTTCCTGATAGGGGAAACGGGCGCAGAATTCGTCCCACATACCGTCAGGGGGCGTCATGACCTTGCCGGACCGCAGTGCGCGCTCGGCGGCGATGCGGATCAACTTGTCGGCCATCTCGCGGACGCGTTCTTTTAGCCTGGCCTTTTTGGCCTGCCATGCGCCACCACCGAGTTTGTCGAGCATGCCGACCTCTTGGCCGTAGCGTGACAGGAGTTCGATGTTTTCGACGGGCAGGAACAGGCGATCGCCGCCTGCGTATTCCAACGCCAGGCATTCGTGCGGGGCGCCTGCGGCGGTGATGGTTTCAAGGCCGATATATTTTCCGACGCCGTGTTCGATATGCACGACCAGATCACCGGACGTCAGGCTTTGCGTTTCTTTAAGAAAGTTTTCAGCGCGGCGTTTGCGCGGGCTGCGGATAAGGCGATCTCCGAGGATGTCTTGTTCCGAGATCACCGTCAGGTCTGGTGTCTCGAAGCCGTTTTCGAGGGGCCAGACGGTTAGGAAAAGGCCTTTGGTTTGGCCGATGTCGCTGAAACGGTCGATGTTGGTGAAATTCTCGACCCCGCTGTCTTCCAGCAATGTAGCGAAACGTTCGCGCGAGCCTTCGGAGTAGGAACACAAGACGACGTTGCCGGTTTTGCGCTTTTCGGCGATGTGCGCGGCGAGGGCCCCGAACAGGCTGATGTCTTCGTTTTGGCGCTCGGGAGCAAAGTTGCGCCCTATCCTGCCACCTGCATCAATGCAATTGGGGCCGGATGGTTGAGGCAGCGGCGAGAGCTGACGGATGGCGCGGTTTTCCAGTGCGGCGTTCCAGCTGTCCTCGTTCAGATATAGCAGTGCAGGTTCAACGGGCTTGTAGACCGTTCCGAGATGGGATTTCTCGCTTAGGGCCGCGTAGCGGGTTTCGTATTGGTCTTTGATCGAAGTCCAACGGGCATCGTGGGACGGGTTTATCTGCTCGTCCAGCACGACGGGCGCATTGGGCAGATAGTCGAATAACGTGTCGAGGTGATCATGGAAAAACGGCAGCCAGTGTTCCAGACCTTGATGTTTGCGGCCTGCACTTACGGCCTCGTACAAGGGGTCGTCATTGCCTGCGGCCCCGAAAGTATGGCGGTATTTACTGCGGAAACGCTGGATCGATTCCTCGTCGAGGATTACCTCGGAAACGGGGGCAAGCTCGATCCGGTTAATTTTTTCGACTGTACGCTGGGTGGCGGACTCGAAACGGCGTGCGCCATCGAGAACGTCGCCGAACAGATCCAGACGGATGGGGCCGCTGGCACCGGGAGGGTAGATATCGATCAAGCCACCGCGAATGGCGTAGTCGCCGGGTTCCGTGACTGTCGGGGCCTGATTGAACCCCATGCGTACTAAATAAGAGCGCAGGTTTTCGACGTTAATCTGTTTGCCAACCGTTGCTGTAAAGCTGGAACTGGCCACAACTGCACGCGGCGGTATCTTCTGGGTGGCGGCATTCAGGGTCGTCAGGATAACACACGCACGCTCAAACCCGTCAGCGAGAATTGCGAGGGTTCCCATGCGCCGCGCCGAAACCTCGGCGTTCGGAGAGATACGGTCGTATGGCAGGCAATCCCATGCGGGAAATACCAGAACGGGCAAATCAGGTGCGAAAAAGTTCAACGCTTGTTGCATGGCGGCAAGGCGCGTGTCGTCCCGTAGAACGTGAATAACCGGCCCGTCGCTGCGCGCGACAAGCTGGGCCAAAAGTTTGGCGTCGTACCCTTCGGGGGCACCGCCCGTCAAGGTTTTGACGGCAGTCAGGGGATCGTTCCGGTTCATGTCGCGCAGATAGCCCAGTTACGGCGGGGAAACAAGTTAAGCGGTCTCTTCCTGTTCGCTGTCTGCCGCCTGACGCGCCCACATGGAGGCATAGCGACCGTGCTTGGCAAGCAGCTCCTCGTGGGTGCCCTCCTCGGTCACGTGGCCTTTTTCAAGGACGATAATCCGGTCAGCGTGCACAACGGTGGAAAGACGGTGGGCGATGGTGATAACGCTGCGCCCTTCCCCCATGCTTTTGAGGGATTCCAGAATGCCTTGTTCCGTTTCTGAATCGAGCGCGGAGGTGGCCTCATCGAGCAACAGAATCGGTGGATTTTTTAGAAGAGTTCGCGCGATGCCGACCCTTTGTTTTTCGCCGCCCGACAGTTTCAAGCCACGTTCGCCAACGATGGCGTCGTAGCCATCCGGTAGCGACATGATGAAGTCGTGAATTTGGGCGGCCTTGGCGACAGCGACAACTTCGTCGTGGCTGGCGTCCGGGCGGCCATATGCGATGTTATACCCGACCGTATCGTTAAAAAGCACGGTGTCTTGCGGAATAACGCCGATCTGTTCACGCAGGCTTTTTTGCGTAATATCGCGCACGTCCTGGCCATCAATCTTCAGGGCGCCTTCGTTAACGTCATAGAAACGGAACAGCAGACGGCCGATGGTAGACTTGCCGGAACCCGAGGGGCCAACGACAGCCACTGTCTGGCCGGCTGGAACCGTCAGGTTAAGCCCATGCAGGATGGATCGATTGGTTTCGTAAGAAAAATCGACGTTCTCGAACGCGATTTCGCCGCCCGTACAAACCAGATCGGGTGCGTTCGGTTTATCTGTGATTTCAGCAGGTTGTCCCAGCAGGTCGAACATTTCGCCCATATCGACAAGCGCTTGGCGTATCTCGCGGTAAACGGTACCAAGGAAGTTCAACGGCATGGTGATCTGGATCATATAAGCATTAACCATTACGAAATCGCCCACGGTCAGGGTGCCATCCTGAACGCCCATAGCGGCCAGAATCATAACGGCAACAAGGCCACTGGTAATCAGAAGCGATTGGCCAAAGTTCAGGAACCCCAAGGTGTAATTCGTTTGGATCGCCAGCTTTTCGTATTGTCGCATGGAAACATCATAGCGTGTTGCTTCGCGTTCTTCGGCGCTAAAATACTTCACGGTTTCATAGTTCAGCAGACTGTCGATTGCCTTCTGGTTGGCATCGGTATCCTGTCTGTTCATCTCTTTGCGAATCTGCACCCGCCATTCGGTTACACGGAAGGTAAACCAGACGTAAAGGCTGATGGTTACGGCGATAACCGCCAGGTAGCGCGCATCGAAAAGTACAAAGAAAATCACGCCGACCATGGCGAGTTCCAAAATCAGCGGAACGATGGAGAACAGCATGAAACGCAGCAGGAATTCGACACCTTTAACGCCGCGTTCAATGATCCGCGACAGCCCACCGGTTTTGCGGGTGATGTGGTAACGAAGCGAAAGCGCGTGGATATGCTGAAAGGTTTCAAGCGCAAG
>DFBD01000165.1:0-198 GCA_002367255.1 Rhodobacterales bacterium UBA3089
GATTAACGAGCCACGGAACTGCGAGCTGGTGATCGCGATTTCGTCGGTGCGCGTGGCATAGGTGTGTAAACCCGGCCAAACAGCGATGATGTGGTTCGGCTTGTAAGATAGTGCAAGGAGCTGGAAGTTAGGTGCCTCCCATGTCCAGCCCGCGTGAGGGTTGCTTAGCGTGAGGTCAGTAAAAACACTGTCGAAACG
>DFBD01000165.1:219-2121 GCA_002367255.1 Rhodobacterales bacterium UBA3089
TGGGGAAACCTGTGACTTTGAAGTCTTCGACATCGGCCACCCAGCCAGCCGCGCGGCGTTGTTCCATCCATGTCTCGATGGCGGTTTTTTGGGCGGCTGTGCCGATAAACCACCAGCCGCTCCAGGCTAATGCGAGTACAAACGTCAAAGTAACTATGGCGCGCATGGAATCCCCTCTCCAATTCCGCAAAGATGCAGGTTATACACTGGTCATATATTGGAGGCAGATACAATGCAGCAAAATGACCTTTGGGTTTTCGGGTATGGTTCCTTGCTATGGCGGCCCGGCTTTGAATATGTGGAGCGTCGTGTTGCGACGTTGCGCGGGTTCAACCGTTCTTTCTGCATGCGCTCGGTTCATTATCGCGGCACGCACGCGGACCCCGGTTTGGTCTTGGCGTTGGACCCCGATCATTCGGGGGAATGTCACGGCGTGGGATTTCGTGTCGCGCCGGATTTGGTGACGGACACCATGGCCTATCTGCGCGAGCGGGAGCTGATTTCAGCGGCCTATATGGAACAAACGCACCCGATTTCGTTCCACGGTGGCGGGAACGTCGAGGCGGTTTGTTATGTGATGGACCAAACCCATGAACAGTACGTTGGCGGGATGAGCATTGAAGAACAGGCGGTGATTATCGCCAAGGCCACAGGTTCGGCGGGGCCGAATGATGAGTATTTGTTCAATACCGTTTCGCATCTGGTGGAATTGGGGATCTCGGACCCCGAGCTGGAGCGCCTGATGGCGTTGGTGCACGGGGTCGATTAGTAACTGAAGTTAGTTTAGCCGTTTCAACATGTAGTCACGCGCCAGATCGCTCCATTCACCAGTAGCGAGCATTTCGCGCAGGCCCTCGTTCAGATATTCCAATGCGACCAAGCCTTCTTGGTTGTCATTTGCGGAAATAGCGTGAACGGAGTGGGTGGCGGCGAGGTTGGTTAGTTCTATTATGCGATCGCTGCGACCGTTTTTTGCGAAATATACATCAGCGGTCAGGCCGTTAACGCTAACGACATCAACGATGCCGTTTTGCAAATCATTGAAACATGTAGCTAGGTCGGTGGCGGTTTCAAGCGAGATGATAGGCTCGATCATGCCATCTTCGAGCAGGTCATAGGTGTGTAACGCTGCCGGGCGACAAACGCGGGCACCGACCAGATCAACTTCGACAGCGGCATTTTTGTAAGTGCCATCCGTGAGGGTGAACATGGCCATTTGCGCTTCGAAAATTGCGGAGGAGAAAGTGTAATTTTCGCACAAGTCGCGGATGTCCGCATCGTATTCTACCAGTTGGCAGTCAGGTAGTAGCCACGGAAAGGACAGGTGAAAATTATCGGGTAGTATCGATGTTGCTAAACCTGTTTCCGGGCGGGTGACGAACACTGGTTCACGTACCGCCGCCGCTTCGCTTCGCAGCAACGCGGTTTCGATCAAGGAGGTGATTAAGCCGCCCTGCAACAGATTGGCATCCGAGTATGGCAGATTGTCCGAGAAACCAACGAGGGTAAACTCGGGAACTGCGGGAGGCGCAACGGGTGTTGGTATTGGTGCGGGCACGGCGGCGATGGTAGCGGGGGGCGATTGCACTTTGACTACTGGTGCCGGAGCAGCCACTTCAACAGACGCATTACCTGTGGTGAATGTGCTACGACACGGCAAATCCAGGGACAGACCGAGGGGAAGCATGTGCGGGCTGCGGTCAAGCTTGTTGCGATTTGCCTCGAATATATAGCGGTAATCCCGTGGGTTTCCGTATGTATCGGCAGCAATGCTTCGAAGGGTGTCGCCTTGGGTGACTGTATGGGTTGCGCAGATGTCCTGGGCCCAAACCGATTGGGTTGAGATCGCTACGGCAGCTAATCCCAAAGTCGCAATAAGTAGTTTATTCAATTCTTCGAACC
>DFBD01000165.1:2126-3206 GCA_002367255.1 Rhodobacterales bacterium UBA3089
GCTGCGATTATCTTCACAACCTGACCGACTTCGGCGGATTGATCCTCAGGCCATTTGGCGGCCCAGCGTAAGCCGTTTATTTCGATGTGGCCTGCGCCCAGATCGAAATCGACGACCTTGGCTTTATGGCCAACCATCTGTTGCGTCCGGCTGTTCAGATCGGTTTCAGGTTCACCGTCGCCGAATTTCCTTAGATAGCTGCGGCCGGCGAACATTGATCCGATGGACAGTGTGGCGAAAAGCGCTACTTGTACCTCGCCTTGCATGCCCGGAGCGACCCACAGAATCACAGCCATAAAAATGGCGGCAATTCCGGGCCAGATCAGAACGAAGGAGGCGATCACCATTTCAAGCGCGCCGAGCCCGACGCCTAGAGCAATCCACCACCAAGGCGAAAGGGTTTCTATCCAGGTGAAAAGTCCGGCTTCCATCAGATTACTCCTTTGTTACGGCTTTTGCGATATCGGCAATACCAGCGACGGAACCGATCAGGCCAGTGGCCTCTAGCGGAATCATAACGGTTTTGCTGTTTGGTGAAGCGGCGACGTCGCGCAACGCTTCGGTGTATTTTGTCGCCACAAAGTAATTGATCGCCTGAATGTCACCTTTTGCGATCGCTTCAGACACCATACGTGTCGCGTTTGCTTCGGCCTCGGCGGCACGTTCGCGGGCCTCAGCGTCGAGGAAGGCCGCTTCGCGAGCACCTTCGGCTTCGCGGATCTGGGATTCGCGCAGACCTTCGGCCTCCAGAATTGCCGCCTGTTTCTGACCTTCGGCCTGAAGAATGTCGGCACGTTTGGTACGCTCTGCTTTCATCTGGCGGGCCATCGCCTCGTTGATATCCTCGGGTGGGGCGAGGTCTTTGATTTCCACACGGGTAACTTTCACGCCCCAGGAATGCGAAGCTTCGTCGATAACAGCCAAAAGACGGACGTTGATGGAATCACGATTCGAGAGGCTTTCATCCAGATCCATCGAGCCGATAACTGCACGTATGTTGGTCATCGCAAGGTTGGTCAAAGCGCGTTCCAGATCGCGCACCTCGTAGGCGGCTTGGGCGGCGTCAACGACCTGATAAAA
>DFBD01000165.1:3246-4886 GCA_002367255.1 Rhodobacterales bacterium UBA3089
AACGGTTTCCATCATGTTGATTTTTGCACCGACCTTATCCATGATCGGGATCAGGAAGTTCAGGCCCGGTTTAAGGGTGCGTGTGTAGCGTCCGAAACGTTCGACTGTCCATGTTTCACCCTGTGGAACTGTCTTTACCATCAGGTAAAGCATGATGATGGCGAAGACCAAAATGGCCAGTGCCGGTGCGCCGATTGCTTCTAACATGTAATATCCTTCCCTCGTGCCTGAATTTAGGCAGCGTGCTTTTTGCAAAATTATGCCGGGCGTTTGGAACACCGCGCGGCCTTGGTTAATTATCCATTACATATGAGGGTTTGTGGTGAAATTGCAAATAATTTATGGTTTGAGAACACTGTTGGAATTCTGCGTGATCGACTCTACAGTGGCAAAAATCATAGGTGAAACAGCAAGGAAAGCTGCACAATGTTCCTGGATACAAGAAACGACCCCGAGTTCACTCAACCGATCCGTCAAATTGTAACAATGTTGCTTGTCATGGTGATCGTTGCGGCCATCGGATATTTGTTGTTCCCGACGGTCTCGCCGATCTTTCTGGTGTCGCCTTATCTGAACGGATTTATCCTTGGCGTTTTCGTTTTCGGGGTGTTTGCCAGCTTCTGGCAGATGCGGGGATTATTTTCGGCTGTTAACTGGATCGAAGGGTTCGCGCTGGACCGTCCGGGGCATGAATTTGTTAAGGCGCCGCGTCTGCTGGCGTCTTTGGCTGCGTTGCTGAGTGATAGCCGGTCGCGCAAGTCGATTAACTCTTCTTCGGCGGCGTCTATTCTGGATTCAGTAAGCACACGACTTGACGAGGCGCGTGACATTCTGCGCTACATTGTGAACCTGCTGATTTTCTTGGGCCTGCTGGGTACGTTCTATGGCTTGGCGACGACTATTCCGGCCGTTGTGGACACAATCCGCACGCTGGCCCCGACCGAAGGGGGCAGTTCGATTGATTCATTCGACCAGCTGATGTCGGGCCTTGAGGAACAGTTGGGCGGCATGGGCACGGCATTCGCGTCCTCCTTGCTGGGTTTGGCCGGATCGTTGGTCGTTGGTCTGCTGGAGATTTTTGCAGGGCACGGGCAGAATCGGTTTTATATGGAGCTTGAGGAATGGTTGTCCTCGATTACCAAAGTCGGGTTTGGCGGGGATGAATCCGCGGGCATTGATGGCTCGGCTGTATCGGGATTGATGGAGCAGACAGCGCACCAGATTGATAGCCTTAAAGAGCTGGT
Source organism: Rhodobacterales bacterium UBA3089 (assembly GCA_002367255.1). GTDB lineage: Bacteria > Pseudomonadota > Alphaproteobacteria > Rhodobacterales > Rhodobacteraceae > NORP23. The sequence continues at coordinate 4,491 of DFBD01000165.1, forward strand.
GATGAGGGGCGAAGAACAACGCATGCGGACCGATGGGCGTCTAGCGTCCTTGGCCGAGGCGATCAGTGTTTTGGCCAAGCAGATTAGCAACCAGTCACGTGGCAAAGGTGGCGATGATCCCGAAGTAATGAAACAGATCGCGATTGGCCAAGATCGCCTCGTGGAGGCATTGGGCAACATGGGTGAGGGCATGGATGCCGAGGCGCGGATGCGTTTGCGTAATATCGATATGCAGTTGCTGCGTGTTCTTGAGGAGATGTCTTCAGGGCGGCAGGATTCTATTGCGGAAATCCGGCAGGATTTTGCGACGCTTAATTATACGCTTCAGCAAGCAGTTAACCAGGGCGAGGGTTAGGCCGTGGCCCGCGCACGGCGTTCAGGGAAACGTGCCGAGGC
>DFBD01000165.1:4924-7565 GCA_002367255.1 Rhodobacterales bacterium UBA3089
ACGGGGCAGGATGTGGAATTGCACGAACTGTCGACGCAAGTGGCAGGCTTGGCGCAGGCATTGGGGCTTGAGCAAAAGCGCGGAACGGACCTTTCGAACCAGTTGGGCGAGCTGGACAGCAAGCTGTCTGACAGCGAGGCTGCGTTGCAGTTGCAAACGGCCTTGGTGGCTTCGCTTAGTGATGATCGCGATGCGGCGAACGTACGGATCGCAAGTTTTGAGGAGCAAGTCGCGGGGCTGATTACGCGCAACACCAGTTTGGAGTCGTCTTTAACGAATGCGGAACAAACGGTGCAGGACCAAGCGAGCCAGATTGAAGCGGCGCGGGCGAGCATCGCGGAACTGGATGCGGCACGGGACTTGGAGTTAACCCAGAAGGAAGCGGCGCAGCTGGCCTTGGCGCGGGCGCGGGCGGAGGTCGACGCGGAAAGCGAGCAGGCACGATTGGCAGCAGCGAAGGCCGATGCGTTGGAAGCGTTGGTTGCCGATCTGGAAAACAAGGTTAGCGAGACTGAAACCGAGCTGGCCGCGTTAAGCCAAGCAGAAGCCGCGCGTTTGGTCGAGGCGGCTGCGGCGGAGGCATTACGCGCGCGGCTGTTAAACGCGGACACAGAGCTGACAGCGATGACGCTGGCCTTGGAAGAGCAACGCCAGAAGGCCGAAGATACGCTGACGTTGTTGGCGGCGGCAGAAGCCGCGCAACGGAAGCTGGATAATTCCGAGGCCGAGAACGTTGCCGAGATTGACCGTCAGACTGCGTTGTTGGAACAAGCCAACGAGTTGTTGGCGGGCGAACGGGCGTTATCTGCGGAAAGCCAGCGGCAGGTCGCGTTGTTGAACCAGCAAACGGCGGCGCTGCGGACACAGTTGAATTCGCTGCAAGATTTGTTGGACGCCTCCGAGGCGGCGGACCGCGAGGCGCAGGTGCAGCTTCAGACGCTCGGGTCGGATTTGAATACCGCATTGGCACGGGTGGCGGCGGAGCAAAAGGCGCGGGCAGAACTGGAAGCGAAGGAACGCGAGCGGCTTGAAGCCGAGGCGGTTGACCTGCGCAGTTTCCGGTCAGAATTCTTCGGGCGTGTGCGTGAAGTCTTGAGTGGCCGTGAAGGTGTGCAGGTAGTCGGGGACCGTTTCGTGTTCTCTTCCGAAGTGCTGTTTGCACCCGGCTCGGCGGAACTCGGGGCTGGGGGCAAGGCGCAAATTGCGGTGGTTGCGGCGGTTATTCGTGACATTGGCGATGAAATTCCAGACGAGATCAACTGGGTGCTGCGCGTTGACGGGCACACGGATAAAACCGGCGTCGGGTCCAGCTCGCAGTTTGCGGATAACTGGGAACTGTCACAGGCGCGTGCGTTGTCGGTGGTGAAATACCTGATCGAACGCGAGGGCATTCCAGCCAACCGTTTGGCGGCGACGGGCTTTGGTGAGTTCCAACCGGTGGCGCTGGGTAATAGCCCCGAGGCTTTGGCTGCGAACCGCCGGATCGAGCTTAAGCTGACCGAGAAATAGAGCTAGACCGCGAAACCTTTCAGGATTTGAATGACTTCCTCATCGTCGACCTGACCGAAGCGGCGATAGTGGCTGCCGACGGACAAGAACGGTTCTGGAATCATAGGGCAGATGATCTCGTCAACTTCGGTTCCAAGGCGTTGGTAGGCTTCTTTCGTCGCAAGGGGTACCGCCAGAATTATGGTTTTTGGTTCGCGTGCCCGTAGGCCTTTTACCGCCGCGCGTGCCGTTGCACCGGTGGCCATGCCATCATCAACTATGATTGCCGTTTTGCCCTTAACCGACAGAGGTTTTCGACCAGCGTAGTAACTGGCGCGGCGCTCATTGATTTGCTGGATTCGCTTCTCGATTGTTCCGGCGAGGTCTTCTTGTGTAAGGCCCAGTCTGTTCATCAAATCTTCGTTGAAAACCAGAACGGGTGGATTACCGTCAACGACTGCACCTGCGGCGACTTCTTGTTGACCGGGCAGTCCTATTTTCCTGACCAGTATCAAATCTAGCGGAGCGTTCAGCTTATTGGCGACAATGCCGGCAAGGGGAACACCGCCGCGAGGAAGGGCGAGCACTACTGGGTTGGGATAGGCTTTTTGCCTCAGCAGCTCGGCCAGCACTTCGCCAGCATCTTCGCGGTCTTTATATCTGTTGTCCATAATCGTGATCCATACATTTGTTTGACATATGATCTTGATGCACATGGTACTTGAGCAGGTATTTTATGTACAAAAAGGCCGGAGTTTTAGCTCCGGCCCTGGAATTATTTTGCGGTTAGCAGCGGTGGCTTTTTACTGCCGATCCGTGCCTTGGGTAATTCGTCGATTGCTAGATCGATCTCACCATCCTTCACACCGACCTTCACCAAACCACCTTTTGCGAGCTTGCCAAACAGCAATTCCTCGGCCAGTGGCTTTTTGATGTGTTCTTGAATGACACGCGCCAATGGGCGGGCGCCCATACGGTCATCGTAACCTTTATCGGCCAGCCATGCGGATGCTTCGGGCGACAGTTCGAACGTGACGTTCCTGTCCATTAGCTGCGCTTCGAGTTGCAGGATGAACTTGTCCACCACCATCATGATGACCTTCTTGGGCAGCGCGCCAAAGCTGATGACCGCATCCAGACGGTTGCGGAATTC
>DFBD01000093.1:0-1407 GCA_002367255.1 Rhodobacterales bacterium UBA3089
TTCCCTTCGTGCATCAAATCGAACCCTTTGTTGATATCTTCCAACTTCAAAATATGTGTAATCATCGGATCAATCTCGATCTTGCCGTTCATGTACCAGTCCACAATTTTTGGCACATCTGTGCGCCCGCTCGCGCCGCCAAAGGCTGATCCGCGCCAGCTTCGCCCCGTGACCAGCTGGAAAGGCCGCGTGGATATTTCCTGTCCAGCACCGGCCACTCCGATAATAATGCTTTCGCCCCATCCCTTGTGGGCCGCTTCCAGCGCGGTCCGCATAACGTTCACATTGCCTGTAGCATCAAACGTATAATCCGCACCGCCACCGGTTAAAGCAACCAAATGCGCGACCAGATCGCCGTCCACATCTGAAGGGTTAACAAAATCCGTCATGCCGAAATGTTCGGCCATCGACTTTTTGCTGTCGTTGATGTCTACACCAACTATCTGGTCCGCGCCTGCCAAGCGTAACCCTTGGATAACGTTCAAACCAATACCGCCCAGTCCGAAAACAATCGCCGTGCTGCCGATTTCAACTTTTGCCGTATTGATAACAGCGCCAACGCCCGTGGTGACACCACAACCAATGTAGCAAACTTTGTCAAAAGGCGCGTCCTCGCGGATTTTCGCCAACGCGATTTCCGGCACAACCGTGTGGTTCGCGAAGGTCGAGCACCCCATGTAATGGTAAATCGGCTGCCCATCCATCGTCGTGAATCGCGTTGTGCCATCGGGCAACAACCCAGCGCCCTGCGTTTCGCGGATCGACTGGCAGAGGTTGGTTTTAGGGTTCAAACAATACTCGCACTCGCGACATTCCGGCGTGTAAAGCGGGATTACGTGATCGCCGACCTTCAGGCTGGTCACCCCCTCACCAACTTCGATTACAACGCCAGCACCCTCGTGGCCCAAAATCGCTGGAAACATGCCTTCGGGGTCATCGCCGGAACGGGTGAACTCGTCGGTGTGGCAAATCCCTGTGGCTTTGATCTCGACCAGAACCTCGCCCGCTTTGGGGCCCTCCAGATTAACGTCGATAACTTGAAGAGGTTCCCCTGCTGCAAAGGCAACTGCTGCGCGTGTGATCATTGTATGCTCCCGCAAATTTTGTTGTTTCAATTCTTATTCAACCTATTATTCGGCAAAACCACTTTTGTAACCAGAGGAAAAACGACATGCGCATTGTGAAAAAAGCCGCTTTGGTCATTCTAGCGCTGGCCGTACTTGGCCTGATCTCTTTTTGGGTCTTCGCCCCGGCGATTGTAGAAAAGGGCAGTAACACCGTCAAAGAGCACGAGCCATACCCCGTTTCCGCCCAAGCCGCCGCCCTGCATGAAACGCTTGTGATCGGTGATTGGCATGCCGATAGCCTGCTGTGGAACCGTGATTTGCTTAAGCGCGGCGATTACGG
>DFBD01000093.1:1475-3482 GCA_002367255.1 Rhodobacterales bacterium UBA3089
CGCGCGGGACAACATCACCTTGCTGGCCTTCGGGCAGCTTTGGCCGATGCGCACATGGAACAGCCGGATAGAGCGGGCGCTTTACCAGTCCGAAAAGTTGCATAACTTCCAAGCTGAAGCACCTGACGTTTTCCGTATCATACGCACCAAATCCGATCTTGAAGCCATCCTTTCAGACCGTACCGCTGGCAGCAAGATCATGGGTGCAATGATGGGGGCCGAGGGTGGGCATGCACTCGACGGGGAAATTGCCAACCTTGATCGCATGTACGACGCAGGCTTCCGTGTCATGGGCCTGCAACACTTCTTCGACAACCGTTTAGGCGGGTCGCTGCACGGGGTTTCCAACGCAGGCTTAACCGATTTTGGCCGCGAGGTGGTGAATGAAATGGTTGCCAAAAGCATGATAATCGACCTCGCCCATTCCAGCCCACAAGTCGCAGCCGACGTGCTGGATATGACCGATGCTCCCCTTATCGTCAGCCATACGGGCGTACATGGGCACTGTGAAACCAAACGGAACTTCCCCGACGAACTGATGCAGGAAATAGCCGCAACTGGTGGTCTGATCGGCATCGGGTACTGGGAAGAGGTCACCTGTAACGACAGCCCCGTAGGCGTCACCGCAACAATAACCGCCGCCATTGATCTGCTGGGTGTGGACCACGTCTCGCTTGGTTCGGACTATGACGGTTCGGTTGAAACGGCGTTCGACATATCCGAACTCGCTGTGCTAACCGACGAGCTGTTAAAGGCTGGCTTATCAGACGAGGACATCGCCAAAGTCATGGGCGGCAATATGGTGCGCTTCTTGCTGGCAGCCCTGCCGAACTAGTCGTCGCTAATTTTCCCGCGCAACGCCTTAACTTGCCCGCGCTGTTTCTTGCCTTCCAACCGTCGCCGTTTAGAGGCCATAGTTGGCCGTGTCTTCACGCGGTACTTTGGCCGGAATAACGCCTGTTGGATCAAGGCCACCAGCTTTTCCTCCGCCTCCGCCCTATTACGTGGCTGGGTGCGGTGTTTTTCAGCGGTAATGATTACCGCCCCGTCTTTCGTCCACCGCCGCCCCGCCAGCTTCTTCAATCGCACCTTGGCCGCAGGTGGCAAGTTGGGGGAACGCTCGGCCTCGAACCGCAACTCCACCGCCGTAGACACTTTGTTAACGTTCTGCCCACCCGGACCAGACGAGCGTGTGAACGTCTCCGTCAGCTCCCAATCTTCAATGGTTATATTTTCGTTAATGCGGATCATCAGGCGAAAGTTTTTGCATGTAGGCGCTCGGGATAGTCAAGGTGCGGCGTACCCCCGAACTGGGTTAAATGCAGATCTCTGTCATGCATCGTAAACTTGTGAACGGACGTATGTGCAACAGCCATAAACATTCTGCTTTTCTTGTGAATATCCAAATCCAGCGCCAACGTCGCAAGCGTAGCAATAACGCCCGTCGAAGTCACAAGCAGTACACGCCCGTCTTTGCGCGCAGCCTCATCTAAAGCTTCCGTAATGCGCGCACAAAAGGCGTCATAGGTTTCCAACCCGTCAACTATTTCACCAGATCGCCAGGCGTTAAGAACTTGTGGAAGGTGTGTGATAAACTCGGCTTCTGATGCGGGCCAAGCGACGCCATGTGTTTGCAACAGGCTGTCGGCCAACCCGAAATAATCCATCTCGTTCAGGCGAGGGTCGTGGTGGTGCGGCGTAGTCAGTTTCAGCGATTGAGCCGTTTGTATCTGACGATTCATCGCGCCCGATATAATCTGATCATACCCATGCGTACGTAAGAAATGTTCCCCCAACCAACCTGCCTGTTCATGACCAAGGTCGCTAAGCTTGTCATAGCTCGCCTCATCTTTAGCACCGGTTTGCGCCTGCCCGTGACGGATAAGGGTTAGTTCTGACATCTGGTTTTCCATTTCATCAATAACGCGTGTTCGGCGACACGATATACCGCGTGACAGGTATATGAAAGTGTGGTTACCATTTCTTCATGTTTGATTATTCCCTCCT
>DFBD01000225.1:0-3940 GCA_002367255.1 Rhodobacterales bacterium UBA3089
GCCGTCAAACAAACGCATAAAGTTCGGCGGAACGAAGAAGTCGAGCAGTTTTGCATACTCTACGTCACCCATCGCTTGGTTGTTGCCGACCATACAGGTCATCAATGAAACAACCATTGCGCGGCCGTCGGTGATATTGCGGTCAAACAGGTCGATAGGGAAAGCGATTTTCATTAGCTCGTTTTCTTCATCAATCTCGTAGCAGATCGCATCAAGACCCATGGCAAAGTCATCGGTTGTGCTGGTTTGCACATTTGTACCGGTCGAGGATTCAGCGCAGAAGTGTGCGGCCGTGCCAATGTAATCAAAGAAACCGACAGCCGGTTTCATTTTATAGGCACCAAGAACGTGTTTACCATCGGCAATCAGGTCCTCTTCCTTAAGCGACAGATCGCTATATCGTGAAGTTTGGTCAAGCATGTTTTTCTCCCCTAACGGTGTTGAGTCTTTTAAATGCGTTAATTCTAATATAAACCTAGATCACCAAACCCATAGAGTAAAATCGATTATTTCTATTGCCGCCATAGATGAAATCTATAGTATGTTGTTATGACGAATTTGAGCAAAAGCAACATCGTGCAAAGCCTTACACTGCGCCAATTGCAGATATTCGAGGCTGTGGTGCGTTATGGGGGCTACACTAAAGCGGCTGAAGCTTTGCACCTTTCACAACCAACGGTGTCGATGCAGATCAAGAAGCTATCCGAAACCCTGGGGTTGCCGCTGTTGGAACAGGTCGGGCGTTCTGTAAGTACAACGGCAGCAGGCCGCGACGTTTATGATACGGCGCGCGAAATTTTATCCGGTGTGGTGGCGCTTGATGATCTAACGTCTGAACATAAGGGCGTTGTGCGCGGCGATCTTAGTTTGGCGGTGATCACCAGCGCGACGTACTTCATGCCGCACTTGCTAGGGGCTTTTATAAACCGTCACCCAGATTTGCGCCCTCGTTTGACGATCACCAACCGCGCTAATGTGTTGGAGCGGCTGAAATCCAATCAGGATGACCTGTTGATTATGGGGCAGGTTCCACAGGAAATAGCGGTTGAGGCACATACGTTCATCGACAATGAAATGGTTGTGGTGGCCCCGCCCGGTCACCCCCTGCTGGAAGAGGCAGACATCTCGTTGCAACGCTTGGCGCAAGAACGGTTCTTGGTGCGCGAGCCGGGGTCCGGGACGCGGCTGACCGTGGACCGGCTGTTCGCCAAGCAAGATATTGCTATCACCCCCTTCATGGAACTCGGCAGTGCCGAGGCGATCAAGCAGGGGGTGTTGGCCGGGCTTGGTGTGTCAGTCCTGTCACGCCGCAACATCGGGTTGGAGCTGGCGAGCGGGCATATCGCCCTTCTTGATGTGCAAGGCTTCCCGCTGGTGCGCCGCTGGTATGCGGTACACCTGCGCGGCAAACGGTTGTCATTGGCTGCGCGTTCGTTTCTGGATTTTATCCTGACAGAAAGTGGTGATACGCTTTCGACCTAAGTAATAATAGCACTTAACGGGGCGTTGATGGTCGACCAGCAATAGATCATGCACTATTACTCAAGCTGAATCAGGAAACGACGAACACGCGGGGCGCCATATGTTGACGGTAATTTCTCCAGCCAAGAAGCTGGATTTCGAAGTAGCCTCGCCAAAAATCGAAACGAGCTTGCCGGTTTTTCAGGATGACGCTTACAGCCTCAGCCGCACCGCGCGTCGCCTTAGTGCGGCAAACCTGCGCAAGTTGATGAAAATCAGCGAACCATTGGCGAAACTCAATCAGGATCGCTTTAAAGCGTTTGAGGAAAGTCCGGCGCCAGAGGCTACGAAACCGGCGGCGTTGGCGTTTGCTGGCGATACGTACACGGGGCTGGAGGCAGGTTCGCTGGATGCGGACGAATTAAAATACGCGCAGGACCACTTGCGTATTTTATCGGGGCTTTACGGTTTGCTGCGCCCCATGGACCTGATCCAGCCATACCGTCTGGAAATGGGCAGCCGTCTGGCGACGCGGCGCGGGAAAACTCTGTATCAATACTGGGGTGACCGGTTGTCGATCGCCCTGAGCGAGCAAGCCGCACAGACAGGGTCTGATACCCTGTTAAATTGCGCCTCGGTAGAGTATTTTACGGCTGTTGACCCAGCCGCATTGAGATTGCGAGTGATAACGCCTGTGTTTATGGAGGATCGCGAAGGTAGTAGTAAAATCGTCAGCTTCTTTGCCAAGCGTGCACGTGGGGCGATGGCGCGGTTTGTGGTGCAGAACCGGATTACGAATGCGGAAGATCTGAAAAGATTTGATCTTGGCGGATATGGCTTTCGGCCGGATATGTCTGAAGGGGATCGTATGGTGTTCACGCGCCCCTATCCAGAGACGCCTTAATGGCCGACGCATTAGAAGCAGACTCGCAGTTGAAACGCTGGATGCTGGTGGTTGGCCCATTGGTCGTCGCGCTGATGCTATTGCTGCCTACACCCGACGGGTTGACCCGCGAGGGGTGGACTGTGGCCGCCGTAGCTTTGTTGATGGGGCTATGGTGGATGACCGAGGCAATTCCGTTGGCCGCGACTGCGTTGTTGCCACTGATCCTGTTTCCAGCGTTGGGCATTGCACCGCTGGATGTAACGGCAGTTTCTTATGCTAACCCGTTGATTTTTCTGTTCTTGGGTGGGTTCCTTATGGCCCGCGCAATGGAAAAACAACACCTTAGCCAGCGCGTGGCGTATGGATTGTTGCAAAGAGGCAGTCTTAGCCTATCCGGAATAATAGCAAGCATGATGATCGCAACGGCTTTCCTGAGCATGTGGGTCAGCAATACGGCGACAACAATGATGATGCTACCCATTGGGCAGTCGATAATCCTAGCGGTGAACCAACGTGCGAGCGAAGCCGAGAAGCCCGAGACCGCAAAATTTGCCACGGCACTTATGCTTGCTATTGCCTATTCAGCCACTATCGGCGGGATGGGGACGCTGATTGGCACGCCTCCGAACGCGCTTTTTGCAGGGTTTATGAGCTCCACTTACGGGATTGAGATCGAATTCTGGCGCTGGATGATGATCGGCGTTCCGGCCGTGATAATACTGCTACCGATAGCGTGGGTTTTGTTAACGAAGGTATCTTTTCGGTTTGCTGTTTCGCGGGATTTGCTGAAAGGTAGTTTCATCGAAAAGGAGGCACGGCAGCTGGGCCCGTTCAGCCGTGCGGAATTATTCGTAGCGATAATTCTGGCGACGGCGGCATTCTTCTGGGTGTTTCGCGGGGTGATCTCTGATCTGTTCCCGTCGTTGTTGCTTAGCGATGCAGGGATTGCCATCACAGCGGCGTTGCTGTTGTTCATCCTACCTGCTTCGCGATCGAACCGCGCGCGTTTGCTTGCATGGGAGGATGCGAAGGGTATCCGCTGGGATGTGTTGCTTTTGTTTGGCGGTGGCTTGGCGCTGGCAGGGGCTATCAATGATACGGGATTGGCTGGATGGATCGGTGGCGCAATCAGCCTTCTGGCGTTTTTGCCGCTTTTCTTGTTCTTACTGGGTACTTTCGTCGTAATCGTATTGCTGGGCGAGCTGGCCAGCAACACCGCCGTCGCCGCAATCTTTCTACCCGTAACCGGAGCGAGTGCCGCCGGACTGGGATTAGAACCTAGCCTGTTGGTAATGTCTGTCGCGTTAGCTGCAACAATAGGATTCATGCTGCCGGTTGCCACGCCGCCGAATGCCATCGTGTTTGGCAGCGGTATGCTGAAGGTCTCCGATATGCTGAAAGCGGGGGCTTTGTTAGACGTGATCGCTATACTGGTGGTGGTGATCTTGGCCATGGCTCTTGGGCCGATGTTGTTTGGCGGTTTGTAAACCACGTAAGCTGCAACCAACTTTGGCGTTAACTATTATTGATAAGTATTGCGGTACTTATCAAACGAATCAACTACACCGAACTTTTTCGAGTTAGGACTATTCG
>DFBD01000225.1:4067-4281 GCA_002367255.1 Rhodobacterales bacterium UBA3089
TTATGACCGTGTATTGGGCAGCCGTTCAGAAGAAACTCTGGTCACTCTATTTATACTGGTAACTGGACTATTTGCAAGTTTAACCAAAACGTTACGAATATTTTTACAATCTGCCATCTTGGCATTAGGTGCCTTTTTGGTGCTGAAGGGCGAAGTAACCCCGGGTGTCACTATCGCCGAACAAATCATTGGCACGGAGGCGCAACTCGAAGCA
>DFBD01000019.1 GCA_002367255.1 Rhodobacterales bacterium UBA3089
TGCCGTCTGGGGAGAGCGGCATCCACCCCATCTCTGGTGTGTCGACATCACTTATATCCCGATGCAGCGCGGCTTCCTCTATCTGGTGGCGATTATGGATTGGTACAGCCGCAAGGTTTTGTCCTGGCGATTATCAAACAGCATGGAGGCCGACTTTTGTGTCGAAGCCCTGAAAGAGGCCATCGCGAAATACGGCAAGCCAGAGATTATGAACAGTGACCAAGGCAGCCAGTTCACTGGCTTTGAATGGACGCAGGCGCTGAAAGATGTCGACGTGAAAATATCCATGGATGGAAAAGGCCGCTGGATAGATAACCGGATGATCGAACGGCTTTGGCGATCGCTGAAGTACGAATGCATTTATCTCAATGCATTTGAGACGGGGTCGCTGGCGCGCTCCGGGATCGGAAAATGGCTGGCATACTATAATTCCGAGCGCCCGCATACGACGCACGGAATATTGACGCCAGATGAAGCCTATGAAAGAAAAATAGTACCAATGAGTTTGGCGGCCTAAATGTAACCCTGATCCATCTTAATCTGGCTGCTAACTGGTCGAAATAGTAGGACCACCTCTAATGGGTGCATTGGTCGGAGATCGAGGAACAAGTTCGTTACAAAGAATGGGGAGCCAAATACCCGAATGCGCGCAAATCGCTGATCCCCTATTTTGAAGAGTTGTTGTCGCTTGCCGAAGGGTATCACATGGAAACAGGCCTACACCTGAACCTCTATGGCGATATTGGTGAGCTCTATGGGGCCATCACCCATGGCATCAAGCTCCACAAGACTTATGCGCAGGGATCTGATGGCCGGCTTGGGAATGACTTTATCGAAGTGAAGACAATTACCCCATTCAAGCAAAACGATGAGGTCACGGTCAAGCTCGCGGGAAACTTCAATAAACTATTGGTCGTGCGCATCAATGAGAATTTCGAAGTGTCGTCCAAGCTTGTTGACCGGAAGTCGCTGCCTAAAACCAAAGGAGCCTTTGTCCGCGTCAAATGGAGCGATCTTGAGCCCGTCCTTCAAGCCGCTCAATAGGAAAACCAGTCTGAATGGCCCATGTTGCCTTCATAATCTCCATATTCGACCATGATATCGCGCGAGTAGAAGTTTCCAAACCCACGCCCAACGGGCAGCAGAATGGTTTGACCGCTTTCAGACACAAATGAACTTGGCCAACGACTGTGAGACCCATAAACCCGCGCGATATATCGACAGGTTCTGTTCTCACGATCGCAGGACCGGATGCTCCAATCCCACTGCCTTGGGTCATCGCGGGGTGTGTAAGACCGGCCCGTAAACCAAATCACATGAGTGCGGTTGAGCCATTCATATTCTGGCAGGTTCGTATCAACTTCCCCCTCGCCACCGGGGCCACCCAATTCAACGGGCACCGCGGCGAACGTGCAAATCCCGAACGGAGGCCTACTCGGCCATGGCGTGATGCGTCGGATCATTGTGCGATAGGCCCGCGCGCAGACTGCACTCGGAGGAAATCCTCCCGCCATACAGAGCATAATCGCACAATCAATATCGTAGGCCTGCGCCTTCTGAGGCGCGCCGAACGTCGTCAAAACACCAAAGAATGCTGACAAAATGAGTTGCTTCATCGGAGACTCCTTTGCTTGATTTCACCCTATGGTTTAGCATTTTGGTAAATTCTGCAATATATCATATTGACTCAATGTGTCTTTCCGCTTGTACTGGGTCGGACTAGAAGGGCTCTCAGGGGGAGAGTCCAAATGCCGATCGCACGCAATCAAATCTTGATCACACTTGATGGGGTCAAAGACCTCCAAAAGAGGAAGGTAGCGTTCCGTTGTCGGTATGAACTCGTGGGGTTCACGGACGATGGCAAGCCGCGCTACCAGTGCATCTACTTGCGAGATGGTGAACCAGAGGCAATTCTTGTCTCGACTCGGATTACGCCACTCGGACCCGAAGCGCGCTATTTCAACATCTGGCCCGGTCTCTTCAAGCATCACCTCGAGTTTGGCGATGGGCGCGATATGCGCTTTGGCGCTGATTATAACATTACCCTCGAGCACGACGGCTGACGTTCTCAGGTTTCGCGCGGATGGCTCTGCGCAAGCGTCAACTGGTTGGACATTTCATGGCGCGCGCCCGAACTGGGTAACCAGCGAGGTCACCCCAGAAATTGAGCCTGCTAGCGTGGGTTCACACATCACAAGCGCGCCCGGTGCGACCAATCAGATATTAGTACTTATTGCCCAAACGGCGACACGCCATCAGGAAAACCGAGCGCTCGTACGGGCAGGACTAACAACGCGTAACTGGCACATCTTGTTTCAGGCCATGATCGAGGCGGAGAGCGGCTACAATCCCACCGCAATCAGTCCAAAAGGCGCATTCGGCTTAGGGCAGTTGATGCCCGCAACGGCGCGCGACCTCGGTGTTGATCCGCGCAATGTTTCCCAAAACCTAGATGGGGCTGCACGCTACCTACTGGCGCAAATTGCAGAGTTCCGCAGCGTCGATCTCGCCTTGGCTGCCTACAACGCGGGTCCACATCGCGTTGAGCAGTATTCTGGCGTTCCGCCCTTTGCGGAGACCCGTACTTACATCGCACGGATCCACGGTATTCGCGCGCGGCTCTCGGGCGGGGCTGCACCTGCACCCGAAATCCGCGTCGCGAGCACTGTTGATGCCCGCCATCCCATCATTATCGACCTTAACTGATCAAGGACATTTTCATGCAGAGACACCACTCACGATACCTGTCGCTATGGACCGCAACCCTGACGCTTGTTGCCTCCCCCGCCCTCGCGCAAGACTTGTCGCCCATTCAAACCATGCTCGAAACAGTCGAAGCCGCACTCACGGGACCGATTGGGATCGCAGTCGCCACCTTGGCCGTCATTGGCACCGGCTTCATGTGCATGATGGGTCGGCTGAACTGGGGGTGGTTCGCCTCTGTGATCATCGGGATCGTCTTGATTTTCTCGGCGGGCACAATCGTCGATGGCTTCACATAAGAGCAGGCAGAGCAGGATAACTTTCCTGCAATCACGAAACCTTCGGGTGTCTCGAACGCGTTCTGCTTCGCAAACGCTGTCTCGAACCCCCCTTCGTTTCTATAATTCTAACTAAGCAGGAAAGTCATTTTATGGCAGAACGCTCCCCTCTCTTTCTCGGCCTCGCGCGGCCACCCAAGTATCTGGGTCTCCCTGT
>DFBD01000032.1 GCA_002367255.1 Rhodobacterales bacterium UBA3089
CATATGGCCGAACCGAACGCGACAGTGTGGATTTCGAACCCGAGCTGGCCGAATCACGAAGCTATCCTAAAACACCTCGGCATGAAAATCGGCAAGTACCGCTATTTTGACGAAGCCACCTGTGGCGTTGATTTTGACGGTATGATGGAAGATTTGAACGAAATGACCGAAGGCGACGTTGTGCTGCTACACGGATGCTGCCACAATCCAACGGGTGCAAATATCACGACCGAGCAATGGGGATTGGTGACAGACCTGGTGCTGGCCAAGGGCATCACGCCGATGATTGATTTCGCTTACCAAGGTTTTGGTGATGGTCTTGAGGAAGATGCCGTAGGCATGCGCCTGATGGCCTCCCGAGTGCCGGAAATGCTGATTGCAGCGTCCTGTTCGAAGAACTTCGGCCTGTATCGGGATCGCGTCGGCGTAGCACTCGCGGTTTGCGATGGTGATGTGGCCCTGACCAAGGGTGCTATTGCTGCGTTGAATCGCGTCAATTTTAGCTTCCCGCCAGATCATGGTGCGACGGTTGTAGCGATGATCATGGCTGACCCTGAGTTGAAAGCCGATTGGAAAGCAGAGCTAGAGAGCATGCGGGTATCCATGCTGGCACTCCGTTCGGGTCTGGCCGATGCCTTGCGCCGTGAAACCAATTCGGATCGTTTTGATTTTGTGGCTGATCACCGTGGCATGTTCTCGCGCCTAGGTCTGACGACTGAACAAGTTGACAAGCTGCGTGACGAGTATGGCATCTACATGGTTGGGGACAGCCGGTTCAATGTGGCAGGCCTGCCCGCTGATGGTTTGGACGATCTGGCCAAGGCAATCGCGGCGGTTCTTTAGCCCGTGGTTCCTTACGTCCGGGCCAAAGACGTAGAACATTTGCTGGACTGGAATAATCTGGCAGATGCTTTGCTGGCTGGGCATCGAATGCCCCCCGCCGAGATCTCGGACCAGTTTTTGCACCGTGGCGGTGACACGTTGTTGTCACGCGCCGCGTGGATTGATGGCGTTGGTGTTGCGGTTAAATCTGTGACGGTGATGCCGGATAACGCGACGCAAGGGCTGCCCTCGGTTCATGGTGCGATGGTTTTGTTCGAGGATAAAACCGGACAGGTCGAGGCCGTGATCGATTCCGCATTGGTGACCAAGTGGAAGACCGCAGGCGATTCCGTACTGGGCGCAAGGTTGCTGGCAAGGCCGGATTCCAAACGGTTGTTGATCGTCGGGGCGGGGACGGTTGCCGCCTCCTTGATCGAGGCTTACCGTGCCGTTTTCCCCAACATCGACATTTCCGTCTGGAACAGAACCAAGGCGAAGGCCGAGGGTTTAGGCGTTCCGGTCGCTGATGACCTCGAGGCGGCGGTACGTGCGGCAGATATTATCAGTTGCGCGACAATGGCCACCGACCCGATCATTAAAGGGGAATGGTTGCAGGATGGGCAGCACCTAGATTTGATTGGTGCGTTCAAAGCGGATATGCGCGAGGCGGACGATCTGGCGATGCAGCGCGCAAAGGTATTTGTCGATAGTCGGGCAACGACAGTGGAACATATCGGTGAGTTGATGATTCCAATTGCTAGTGGAGCAATCTCGGCGAGGGATGTTCAGGGCGATTTATACGATTTGGTGCATGGCGGGGGCCGAATGTCGGACGATGACATTACGCTATTTAAAAATGGTGGCGGGGCACATCTGGATTTGATGACTGGCCAAGTAATTTTGAAAGCGTGGCGGGACGCCCGCACCTAATGCAGTGCGGGCTGGGTGTTTACGCAACCTTAAAGGTCATTGCTAAACCGTTAATGCAGTGACGCTTGCCCGTAGGGGCGGGACCATCGTTGAATACATGGCCAAGGTGCCCACCACAGCGACGGCAATGTTCCTCGGTCCGTTTGGAAAGCAGGGTGTTATCCTCTTTGAAGCGCACGTTCCCTTCGATGTAATCCCAAAAGCTCGGCCAACCCGTGCCGCTTTTGAATTTGGTCTCGGATTTGAAGACGGGCAGGTCACAGCCTGCACAATGAAACGTACCAACACGGTTTTCGGTTAACAAATCGCTAGTTTCGCCTTTCAAGCTGTTGGAAAACGGGCGCTCGGTCTTTTCGTTGCGAAGCACGGCGAACTGGGCGGGGGTTAACAAATCCTTCCATTCAGCTTCCGTGCGCAAGATCTCGAAAGTTTCCGTGGCGGCGCTCGCGCTTAATCCGCCGAAAACAGCGAGGCCAATGGTAGCAGTCGAGGTGGTGATAAAATTACGGCGGTTTAACATTTTACGTCCTTTGGATGCGAGTACTCTTAACCCTATATAGGGACGAATTATGTTTCATGGGGTCACATGTTCTCGATTAAGACGTGAGGATTAGCCAAGCGGCAGTGTTATTCGGAAAACAGCACCGGGGGCGTTTTCCTCGATCGTTAATTCGCCGTTAAGGTTTCGCATGATCTCGCGACTGATGGGTAGGCCAAGGCCGGCACTGCCAGCCAAAGTAATCTCGGATAGGCGTGAAAACTTCTCGAAAACTTTTTCGCGATCCTCTGGTCGTATGCCAGGTCCGTTATCTACGATGCCAATGATTGCGACTTTACCGACCTTTCGCGCGGTGATCCTGACTTCTGGGTTCTCGGCACGGCCATACTTAATCGCGTTTGAGATAAGGTTAATAAAAACTTGCGCCAGACGATCGAAATCAGCGGTGACCATAATGTCATCGAAACCTTTGCGAGTTACCTTTACACCTGCCGATGCACGCAAGCCTTCGCTGCTCGCAAGGGCGCGGTCGAAAACGGTGTTCAGGGATACAGGCTCCAATTGCCAGTTCACGCGACCACTTTCAAGAAAGCTGAGGTCGAGGATTTCGTCCAGCAGGCGGGTCAGGCGTTGGCTTTCGGTGTTAATGATGTCGATAAAACGATTGGATTGTTCTGACGAGATGTCGTTGGTGTCCCGCAGGATTTCCGCAAAAGATTTGATAGAGGTCATCGGGGTGCGCAATTCGTGGCTGATCTGCGATAGAAAGGCGTCTTTCTGCGCACCTAGTTCCGTTAGCTGTGCGTTGGCTTGGCGTAGTTTGTGGGCGGATTCAGCCAGTTCGCGCGACTGGACTTCGAGTTGCTGGGAGTACTCCATCACCTGTGCGGTTTCGTCGGCGATTTTCATCAGTTCTTCAACCGAAACGGTGCCGCCACCAGCGACCTGCGATACCATCGCGTGGGCTGATGCCGCGCCGACGCTACCGGCCAATTCGCGTTCCAGCCGTTCAATGAACTTATCGGTCGAGTCTGGCAGACCCGCGTGCTTGCCTTGCTCACCAGCCGCTTGCGTAAACAGACGGTGGGCGTGGGTGGTTCCAAGGATACGTTGGGCGAGCGTAAATAGGTCTTCCGATGTTGCCGAACGACGGATAACGATGCCTGCACCGCCCCCACCTGTCTGGCGAAAAACATCGACGAACTGTGCGCCCTGGATGCGCTCCAATTGGCGGGGTGTTACAATCAATGACAGCCCTACGAACAGCGCGATATTGATGCCAAGCGACCAAAACAGTGAATGGACCAACGGGTCGTATTCTGTCAGTCCGAGCAGCTCTTGCGGGCGCAGCCATGTAAGGCCAAAGGGGCCGTTGTCGATGACGTTGGAACTGAGTAGGAAAGAACCCTCGAAACTTGGTAGGAACAGGGTGTAGGCCCAGATAATGAAGCCCACAATCAGCCCTGCCAACGCACCTGTTCTTGTCGCGCTGCGCCAGAATATGCCGCCGATCAGGCTGGGCAGGACTTGGGCGACACCTGCGAAAGAGATAAGACCGATAGACGCCAGCGCATTCGACCCACCCGTTACACGAAAGTAGAAATACCCCAGCAGTAGCAATCCAGCGATGCTGGCGCGGCGACTACGCAATAGGACGCTGCGAACATCACCGCTGGTAGAAATACGCCCTTTGCCCGAGCTGATCCAAAGCGGCATCACGATATGATTGGATACCATTGTCGAAAGCGCAATGGCGGCGACGATGACCATCGATGTGGCTGAGGAGAACCCACCGAGAAAAGCGAATAGGGCCAGCGCATTTTGCCCCTCGGCTAAAGGTACAGTCAGCACAAACAGGTCGGGATTTGAGCCAGCAGGCAAGATAGATTGCCCCGCGATGGCGATGGGCAGAACGGACAGGCTCATCAAGAACAGATATAGCGGGAAGGCCCAGCTGGCGACGGACAGGTGCCGCTCATCCGAATTCTCGACGATGGTCACCTGAAACATGCGCGGCAGGGTTATGATGGCTGTGGCCGACAGGAACGTCAGCGCGACCCAGCGGGGGTTGAAAATGCTATCGGCCTGCAACATATCGGGTGGCATACGCGAGAAAATATCAGCGGGCCCGTCGCTGATGCCCCAGACAACGAAAATGCCAACGGCGAGCAGGGCAAAAAGCTTTACCAAGGCTTCCAGCGCGATGGCGGTGACGACGCCGTGGTGGCGCTCGTTGGCATCTACATTGCGAGTGCCAAATAAAATGGTGAATACTGCTAGGACGGCGGCGATCCAGAAAGCGGACACTTTTTCATCGGCGAATCCAGCGCCGTCGGTAGGGGAAAACACAGAAAAGCTGGTTGTGATAGATTGCAGTTGCAGCGCGATATAAGGGGTCGAACTGATAACAGCCAATAGTGTGACAACCACACCAAGGGTGGCGCTTTTACCATAGCGTGACGATATAAGATCAGCGATGGAGGTGATGCGTTGTGTCCGTCCGATCCGCAGCAATTTGCGCAATAGCCACCACCAACCGATAAATACGAGAGTAGGACCAAGGTAGATGGTGACAAACTCCAACCCGTTACGAGCCGCAGAACCCACCGCGCCGTAGAATGTCCAAGCGGTGCAGTAGACCGAGATCGATAATGTATAGACCAATGGGGACCGCAACCATCCAAGGCGGCCAGCGCGGGCCCGACGCTCGGCCCAGAAGGCGACGGCGAATAATAGGGCGACATAGGCTGTGCTGGCGGCGATCAGAATATTGAAGGTTAACACGTCAGTGGCCCTCGTCGCCTTTGGTTAATATGCGTGACATGCGTCGCGCTAGCAGGATCAGCAGGAACCAGAATCCGAAGATAAACAGGAAGGGCAACGGGGCCCCGAAGATCAGAACGTCTTTTGTGAAAATCGTGAAGATCGGTGTGATGAAGATAACCACGCCGAAGATCGGCAAAACAAGCGCTGCATCTTGGCGACGGCGTCGACGAAAAGCGCGTTCGGCTAGATCAGGTGGGCCTTTGTCCGTCATGTTAACATTTCCTGAACAGTCGCGAGGATTTCAGCATTGGCGAAAGGTTTGGTCATAAAACGGGTAACGCCAATTTCCTCGGCTGTTTGACGATCTCGGGCTTGGCCTTTTGCGGTTAGCATCAGCACACGCGGCGCTTCGGCAAGTTCACCAATGTCGCGCAAAACATCGAAACCGGATCGGTTTGGCAGCATCACGTCCAGAATAACCAGATCGGGGGTTAAGTCGCGAATCCGCTCCATCGCCATGGCGCCGTCCTTTTCGGAAGACACAGTAAAGCCAGCACGATCCAGTAAGAAAGACAGGGACTCGATGATGTTCGGCTCGTCTTCGACGATAAGAATGTGCTTGGACATGTATACCCTCCTACTAACTATTATAACCTATAACACCGTTTCTTCGGAACGCGCAGCACAGTTTTCACGCGGGCAAATCCTGCAACTTATTCCGACGCGGCGTGCAGGCTGCGGAACGGGTGACCACGGGGATTGGTCGCTGGGCAAGAACAACATGGCGGACTGATAGTTGGGTGAGTCGCCAAATGCGATTTCGGAACGGGGTAGCGCAACAGTCAGCGTAACGAATTGCGTACCACCGGGTAGTTCGATCAGATCTTGCAGCGGGCGTTCTGGTTGCGAGAATCCCTGAAATACCGGCCATAGCGGGCAAGCGTTGCCGTGACGCGGCAGCGGGAAATCCGGCAGGGCGTGTCTGTGCAACGTTTGCCCCGCTGCATTGGTGATAATCAAGCCCATTTCGGGGGCATCGACCCCTTCGTTCTTTAGGCTGGCGAGGCGACGGAAGACAGCATGCAAATTTGTGCGAAACTCCGAGGCAAGGGCCGAAGGGTTAAAGTCCGACGCTAGGGCGGTGGAAGCGAAGCGTTCAAGCGGCATGGATGCCACATCACTTTCCGCCACTTCGTCGGGGGCTTCGTTTGGTGCGCCCTGTGTTGCCTCTTTGTCAAAATACCGGATCAAGGCTTGGGTGGCATCGGAAAGACGTTTGCTTTCATCGTGGATAGCAGCGTTGAAGCGGGTGCGTTGTTCGGCGGCGATGTCTTCGACCGACGTCAGGATTTCTGCGGTCGAACGGATGGCGGTGATGTTGGATAGCATCAGGTGTAAGCTCTCGGCCAAAAACGGGTCGTGGACCAGACGGTCAGACAGAGCGGCAATTACGGCCTCTTGGTCGCGGTTCTGGCGATAGACCGAGGCGAGCAGTTGTGCCCAACCCGGAAACCTTCCAGCAAACTCGGCCAAAACAGAGGTTTCGGCGGACGGGGCAGTTTCCGTGGAGGCGGCTTCCAGTAAGCTGGTGGTTAACTCGGAATCTGCCTCCTCTGTCAGAGAGGAGGCTGGTACGCCAAGCTCGCGGGCGATGGACAGCAAAATTTTGCCCGCGATTCCCCGTTTGTTGTGTTCAATCAGATTGAGGTATGATGTGGAAATACCCGCCTGCCGCGCAAGGGCTGTTTGAGACAGGCCCGCACGACTGCGATGTTGGCGAATTCTCGTTCCGGTTAACGAATGTGGCATTACTCAATTTCCAGTGTTTTCATACTCTTGCCGTGGTGCAATGTAAAATAGTTTGCAGGTATTGGCTGTTTTTGTGACAATAATTTACGAAAATATCGAGCAAATGCAATCATTTATTGATTTTTTTACAGATTGCCCCAAGAATGTTTTTGGGTACGAATACCCCCTGCCGTTCACGGCAGCATAAAATTGACACGAATGGGAGGAAATTCATGTCTGTATTTACACCAAATCGTCGCGGTTTGATTAAGTCCGGTGCTCTGTTGGGCACAGGCTTGGCTATGCCGACGATCTTCACCGCCAGTTCTGCGGCTGCGTACACAAACGCACCTACTGGCAACGGCGTAACACTTGGCTTCAACGTTCCACAATCCGGTCCATATGCGGATGAGGGTGCGGACGAGCTTCGCGCATATAAGCTGGCTGTCGAGCACCTGAACGGTGAAGGTGACGGCGGGATGATGAACACGTTCTCGTCCAAAGCTCTCAAAGGCAACGGTATCCTTGGAAACAAGGTTAACTACGTTACCGGCGATACACAGACCAAATCTGACGCGGCGCGTGCTTCGGCAAAATCTATGATCGAAAAAGACGGCGCAGTGATGATCACTGGCGGTTCTTCTTCGGGCGTTGCGATTGCTGTGCAGGGTCTATGTCAGGAAGCTGGCATTATCTTCATGGCTGGCCTGACACACTCCAACGACACAACCGGTAAAGACAAGAAGGCTAACGGCTTCCGTCACTTCTTTAACGGTTACATGTCTGCGGCTGCGCTGGCACCTGTGCTGGAAGAAATGTACGGCAACGACCGTAAAGCTTACCACCTGACAGCCGATTACACTTGGGGTTGGACACAGCAAGAATCGATTGCTGCGGCAACTGAAGCCAAGGGTTGGGAGACTGTTAACAACGTTCTTACGCCGCTGGCGACGCAGGATTTCTCTTCCTATGTTGCGCCGGTTCTGAACTCGGGTGCCGATGTTCTGGTTCTGAACCACTACGGTGGTAACATGATCAACTCTCTAACGTCTGCTGTTCAGTTCGGTCTGCGTGACAAGGTCGTTAACGGCAAGAACTTCGAAATCGTTGTTCCGCTTTACTCCCGCCTAATGGCGAAGGGTGCTGGCGAAAACGTTAAAGGTATCTTTGGTTCGACAAACTGGCACTGGTCCCTGACCGACGCTGGTTCGCAAGCCTTCGTTAAATCCTTTGGCGAGAAGTACGGCTTCCCACCAAGCCAGGCTGCGCACACTGTTTACTGTCAGACGCTTCTTTATGCGGATGCATGTGAACGTGCAGGCACCTTCAACCCATGTGGCGTTGGCGAAGCCTTGGAAGGCTTTGACTTCGACGGTCTGGGCAATGGTCCTACGCACTATCGTGCCGACGATCACCAGTGCTTCAAAGACGTGCTGGTTGTGAAGGGTAAAGAGAATCCGACTTCCGACTTCGACCTTTTGGAAGTTGTTCAGGTTACACCACGTGCTCAGGTTGAGTACGCACCGGATCATCCGATGTTTGCTGGTGGTGCTTTGGGTGAATGTAACCCGGGCGCATAATTTCCCCCTCGGGAATAATAAATTGCCGGTCGCGCCTTCGTGTGCGGCCGGATTTTCCGCCAAGGTGCGGGGCCTCATAAAAAATTACGGGACGTAAGCGATGGACGCGATCTTTCTGCAAGTATTGAACGGGTTGGATAAGGGTAGTGCGTATGCGCTGATTGCCCTCGGTCTGACCCTTATTTTTGGAACGCTGGGTGTGGTGAACTTCGCCCACGGCGCGTTGTTTATGCTAGGCGCATTTTGCGCCGTGGTGATGCGCAAAATACTGACGCTGTCCAAAATTACGCTAGACCCCGAGAAAACCAATTTCCTTGGTAAGCCACTGGAAATCAAAACCACTTATGTGGAGCTATGGTGGGGCGACGTCGGCACATGGATGATCGATTATTCGGTACTTCTGTCGATTGGGTTTGCCATTCCGGTTATGGCCCTCATCGGTATCATCATGGAACGCGGCCTAATCAAGCATTTCTATCATCGTCCGCATGCGGACCAGATTTTGATGACATTCGGATTGGCGATTGTGTTGCAAGAAATCGTTAAGGCCTTCTTTGGCGCCAACCCGATCCCTCAATCCGCCCCGGACGCGATGGGTGGAGCAATGGATATCGGTGTGTTGTTCGGCTTTGCCGAATACGCGGTGATTTATCCTTACTGGCGCTTGATCTACTTCGTATTTGCCGCAGTCGTTATCGGCGCCGTGTTTGCCTTTCTGCGGTTTACCACCTTCGGGATGGTCGTGCGTGCAGGCATGGCGGACCGCGAAACAGTTGGCTTGCTGGGTATCGATATTGACAGACGTTTCACCATCATGTTCGGCATCGCTGCCGCCGTGACCGGGGTTGCTGGTGTTATGTACACGCCCATTCTGCCGCCCAATTATCACATGGGCATGGACTTCTTGGTGCTATGTTTCGTTGTGGTGGTTGTCGGGGGCATGGGCAGTTTGCCCGGTGCCGTGTTGGCTGGTTTTATGCTGGGAATGCTAGAGAGCTTCGCTTCCATGAACGAAGTAAAAGCGATTATCCCGGGAATTGACCAGATTATTATTTACCTCGTTGCCATGATTGTTCTGTTGGTCCGCCCTCGCGGATTGATGGGTAAAGCCGGCATGATGGAGGATTAAGAGCATGCTAAAACTAAACGACAAAATCCTGATGTTAGTGTTTACGATCTTCGTGCTGACTGGCCCCATTATCCTTGCGCCATTTGGCGCTGGTTACCCTGACTTGTTGCAACGTTTTGCCATCTTCGGCATTCTGGCGGTGGGCTATAATATTCTGTTCGGCCTGACCGGATATCTATCCTTCGGTCACGCAGCGTTTCTGGGTGTGGGGTCGTATTCGACGGTCTGGATGTTCAAGCTGCTGACGATGAATATCATTCCGGGGATGATCCTCGCGATTATAATGTCGGGCCTGTTTGCCCTGCTGATCGGGTTTATCACGCTCAGGCGGTCGGGTATCTACTTCTCCATCCTGACGTTGGCGTTTGCACAGATGTCTTACAGTCTGGCGTATTCGGTGCTGACACCAAT